>SKQZ01000120.1 GCA_007118765.1 Candidatus Hydrogenedentota bacterium | reverse complement strand
TTGCTTGCCCGCCGACTTCGACGTGTCTTAACACGCTGTCAGCCGGCGGCCTGCGCAAAGCACCTGCTCTGGCGCAATCTTCACAGGCTCACGACGAAACCTGATGAAATATCCGGGTTAAGAACAAGCGCGGTCCCGTGCCGCATTGATGCCGTGTTGTCATACCGTAAACGCCGCCGCTTATGGCGCGGCGTGTAGGTGTGCGCCAGCGTGCGGCCGGGGTTTGATTGCGAAAATTTTGACTTGTATCCGATGCGCTTGTTATACTTACGCCCCTACAATCAAGCAAACTACACCCGCGCCCTGTGTGTGGGTTGGCATGGTATTGGGGCGTGGCCAAGTCGGTAAGGCACCAGATTTTGGATCTGGCATTCGCTGGTTCGAGTCCAGCCGCCCCAGCCATTTTGTTGTTCGGTAGGCGGGCATGTCCAGCAGGGTATGAAAGGCAGTGTCTCGTGGACTTTTCCAGCAATATGAAAGTTTTTAGCTGTGGCGCATCCAAGACGCTTACGGAAGGCATCTGCCGTCACCTCGGCGTGACGCCCGGCCGTGCGCTGGTGGATACGTTCAGTGACGGCGAAATCCACATGCAGATTCAGGAGCATGTGCGCGGCCACGACGTTTTTATTGTGAACAGCACGGCGCCGCCGGTAAACGATAATCTGATGCAGTTGTTGATGTTCTGCGATGCCGCGTTGCGCGCGTCCGCGGAACGCATCACGGCGGTGATTCCGTACTTTGGATACGCCCGACAGGACCGCAAGGACAAGCCGCGGGTGCCGATCACGGCCAAGTTGGTGGCCAACCTGATAACGGCGGCCGGCGCCGACCGTGTATTGACGGTGGATTTGCATTGCGGCCAGATACAGGGTTTTTTTGATATTCTGGTTGACCATTTGTCGGCGGATATTGTGTTCTGCGACCATTTTATCAAGCGGGGCATACAAGAGAATTTGACCGTTGTGTCGCCGGACATGGGCAGTGTGGGCCGTGCGCGCAGTTTCGCCGGACGCCTGGGCGCGCCCATGGCGATTGTGGACAAGCGACGTCCGCGCGAAAATGAAACCGAAGTGATGAATATCATCGGCAATGTTGAAGGGCGTCATGCCCTGCTGATTGATGATATGATTGATACGGGCGGCACGCTTGTAAAAGCGGCCAAAGCCATAAAAGAACACGGTGCATGTAGTGTGCGCGCCTGCGCCACCCATCCCGTGTTCAGCGGACCGGCCCTTGACTTGCTTGAGGCGTCGGTATTGGAAGAAGTGGTGGTATGTGATTCCATCCCTCTTGCCAAGCGTGCACAGGAGAATCCGCGCATTCGGGCGCTCAGTCTTGCGCCGCTGGTGGGAGAAGCCATTAGACGTATTCACAATAATGAATCGGTCAGTAGTTTGTTCACGTCCTGAATCCGATTCGGAGGCATCAGAAAATGCAACTGATAACACTGAAAACACAACTTCGGAAAACGGGCCGCAAAGCGTATAACGCACAAACGCGCGCCGAAGATAACCTGCCCGCCGTTGTCTATGGCGACAGCAAGGATGCTCTTGCCATCGCCGTTGACCGTACGGAAATCGAAAAGATGTTGAAGGTCGAAGGCGGCACCCATGCGGTGGTGCAACTGGAGTGTGATGACGCGCCGGAACACAGCAGTCCGGCGTTGTTGAAAGCGGTGCAACGCCACCCGGTCAAAGACCATGTTTTGCATGTTGATTTCTTGCGCATTCGTTTGGACCAGCGCATTGAAACGCAGGTGGCCGTTGTGCTGACAGGCCGTTCCAAGGGTGTGATTGAAGGCGGTGTTATTGACCAGCAAATCCGCGAGGTGGAAGTTGAATGCCTTGCATTGGATGCGCCACAGCATCTTGAAGTGGACATCTCACACCTTGAAATGGGTGACAGCGTACATGTGTCTGACTTGGTTGTGCCCGATAATGTGACGATACTCACAGACCCCGAAGTGGCCATCGCGTCCGTGCACATGCCGCGGGTGGTGAAGACCGCTGAAGAAGAGGCCGCGGAAGCCGAAGCCGCCGAAGCCGAAGCTGCCGAAGCGGAAGATGAAGAAAAAGATTCGGAAGCGGAAGCGGAGTAACAACGACTCCCCGCACATCCGTTGCATAGAGGCCGATCATCGTGAAACTAATCGCTGGCTTGGGCAATCCGGGCGCACGGTACGTGCATACCCGGCACAATCTCGGCTTTATGGCCGCAGATGCCGTGGCAGCGCTCTTGGGAACGTCGTTTTCGCGCAAGCAGGACAATGCGACCCTTGCCCGTACGCATCACGCGGGCGAAACCGTGTTGCTCATCAAGCCGCAGACGTTCATGAATAATAGCGGACAGGCCGTGGCAGCCATTTCGCGACGCAACGGCTGCCGCCCGGAAGATATCCTCGTGCTCGCCGACGAGGTGCAGTTGCCGGTGGGTAAAATTAGGTTGCGTTCGAGTGGCAGCGACGGCGGCCACAAAGGCCTGAAGTCCATTATCGCCTGCATCGGCAGCGAAGCGTTTGCACGGTTGCGCATGGGCGTTGGTTCCGAGCTGATGGACAGGATGGATGATTTGAGCGCCTTCGTATTATCGCGGTTCGGTTCGGATGAGATGCCGCTGGTTGCGGAGATGACCGAGCGGGCCGCGCAGGCGGTGCTTTGCTGGATCGAACACGGCGCCGAACAAACGATGCAGCGTTTTAATTGACAGCATCGCAACAGACATAAGGAACAACAGCGATGTCCACCAACAAGAAACACACGATAAGCGTGTTGGTCGCCAATCAATTTGGCGTGTTGGCCCGTGTGTCGGGCATGTTTAGCGCACGGGGCTATAACATATCCAGCCTGTGCGTCGGCGAAACACAAGACCCCACGGTATCGCGCATGACGGTTACGGTACGCGGCGACGACAATGTGCTGTCGCAAATTACGCAGCAGCTGAACAAGTTGGTGGACGTGATAGAAGTGGAAGACCTTACCGCCCGTTCCTTTGTGGAGCGTGAACTAATCATGATTCGCGTAACCGCTGACAGCGGCAAACGCCGCGAAGTGCTGGAAATTGCGGAAATTTTCCGAGGCAAGATTGTCGATCTCGACGGGGACACAATGACTGTTGAGGTTACGGGCGCGCAAGGCAAGATAGGCGCCTTTATTGAAATGATGCGTCCTTTTGGCATCATACAGCTGGTGCGTACCGGCGAGATAGCCATACGCCGCGCCGCAAACGGCGGGACGGAAGAAGACCCCGCTGCGGAAACGGCGTAGGGGGCGACGCAAAGGCCCCGGGTGCGCAGGTTGCAGGACTGTGCCGATTTTTGATATGATACCCAATCGCATCCCAACGGGTTGCTTCTATTGGTGGGATGTCCGAGTGGCTAAAGGAGACGGGCTGTAAACCCGTTGGCTAACGCCTACGTTGGTTCGAATCCAACTCCCACCACCATGTAAGCATTGTGACGCGTTAACGCGTTACTTTATATAGAAACAAAGCGGGAATAGCTCAGTTGGTAGAGCATCAGCCTTCCAAGCTGAGGGTCGCGAGTTCGAGCCTCGTTTCCCGCTCCAATATGTTTTTTCGATCTCTGTTGTTTGTGAGCCCGCGTAGCTCAGTTGGTAGAGCACTTCCATGGTAAGGAAGGGGTCATCAGTTCGATTCTGATCGTGGGCTCCATTTTGCAAAACGATGATGCCGTGGCAGCGGCACGCATCTATCCACCCCGGGCGTCCACAAGGGCGCCGACCGCGAAGCGGCAGCGACAAGAAAAACAGAAAGACGAGGTGAGTCATGGCCAAGGAAAAATTTGAACGCACAAAACCGCACGTAAACGTAGGCACCATCGGCCACGTGGACCACGGGAAAACGACGCTCACCAGCGCGATTACCAAAGTGCTGGCGAAGACGGGCG
>SKQZ01000286.1 GCA_007118765.1 Candidatus Hydrogenedentota bacterium | reverse complement strand
TCAGGCACTTTGCTTGCCCGCCGACTTCGACGTGTACTAACACGCTGTCAGCCGGCGGCCTGCGCAAAGCACCTGCTCTGGCGCAATCTTCACAGGCTCACGACGAAACTTGGTGAAATATGCGGGCTAACCAACCGTCACGATACAGGTGTGACGGCCAACGAAGGGATGTGACCATGAAACTTGGAATACACGCCTATGCATGGTGCTCGCAGTGGAGCAACGACACCCTGCCGCTCATTGATCGCGTCAAAGGGCTGGGACTTGATTTTATTGAGGTTCCGCTCATGTGTCTCGATACGCTTGATGCCGAAGCCGTGCGTGACCGGCTTGCGTCCGTCGGGCTGGATGCCTGTACCTCGACCGTGCTGCTGGGGGATACCGACATCAGCAGCGACGACGCGGCTGTCCGTGCGCGGGGCGTGGCTTACCTCACGGAGTGTGTCCGCGCCACCCATGCACTGGGCGCCACCTCTTTCTCCGGCGTCATCTATGCACAGCACGTCAAGCCGGCGGCACGCCGCCCCACGGAAGCGACCTGGCAGTATTCCGCCGAATGCCTGCGCGAAGTGGCTGACATTGCCGCGGATCTCGGCGTTACCCTCGGGCTCGAACCGGTCAACCGCTATGAGTCCCATTTGATTAACACCTGCGCGCAGGCGTGCCGCTTAATGGAAATGATTGACCGGCCAAACGTACGCATCCATTTGGACACGTATCACATGAACATTGAGGAAAAGGATTTTTACGAGGCGACCAAACTCGCCGGACAGGACCTCATACATTACCACCTGTGTGAAAATGACCGTGGAATCCCGGGGACGGGTCTGGTGGATTGGGACGGCATCTTTCGAGCCCTCGCCGACATCCGCTATACGGGCTATGCGGCGCTCGAATCCTTTGTTGATTGCACAGACAACATGAACACCTGGGTATGGCGGCAACTGGCGCCCGACGGCGATACGCTGGTACGCGAGGGCGTGGCCTTTATTCGTGCATTGCAGGCGCGTCACGGGTTGGCATAGGCAACCGCCACGACCAACCACCCTTCATGACGAAGGGTCAAACGCCAATGCGGCCGTGGGACATGCGCGTACACACGCTTCCGCCGCATCGCCCAGCCCCGCCTCAAGCATGGCGCCCAATGCCGCGCGCACATGAGACTTGATGCCCCGGCCCGTGATGGCCATGCCGGGACGAATGCCATGATTGCGGGTAAGGGCGATTCAGATACCGCATTTGATGCATTTGCCCGGTTCAAACACAATGTTGCCGCATCGCTCCATGGGCAAAATGGTGCGGGGCGGCAGGTTTCGTTTGCCGCCAAGGGTCACCTTGTACTCGTCAGCGTATTGGCGCAGTTTGCAGGTGGTGGGTTTCAGGCAGTCGCAATGAAGACAGCGGACGGCCCTCTCCGAGAGTTCCGGCATGGCGCCGCTGTCGGCCGCGGGATGTGCGCGCTCCCCGGTTATGCGCCCCACCCCGTAGGCTTCCAGGTCTTCCTCTTGCAGCCGTCCCAAATGCGAGTTGAACGGGCGTCTGTCGTGGTATTCGCCGCCGCCAAGCAGCGCATTAACGCGCCGTCCCGCACGCTTGCCCGCGGCCACGGCACGTACCGGCATCTTCTCTTCAGGCGCAAGCACCACACGCGCATCATCCAAAGCGTCCGCACCTTTCACGGCGACAATTACCGCGTCGTGCGCATCAAGCAGCGCTTGCACGGCGTGTATACTTCCGGCGGCATCGGGGACAAGCGTCTTTTCCGTGCCAGTGCATACGGTCACCCCCTGCGCCTGAAGAAACGCGAACTCCCTGTGGCGCACGTCCGCCGGCACATCGGCGCTCAGCCCGGGGCATAGCCGGTCTTCTCTTTCGTACACGCAACAGGCATGGCCCGCTTCGACACAAACCCGCGCGGCGGCCAGTCCGGCAAGGCCGCCTCCGATAACAACCACCGATTTGCCCGACGCCGCAACCGCGTCGGAATCATGCGACGGCGGCGCCGCTTCTGCAACACCACCGTGACAAGCCCGTATGGTCACCGCTTCGTCATATTGACCCCGCCGACAGATTCGTTCGCAGGGCGCGGCGCATACACGCCCCAGCAGAGCGGGAAACAGCAAATCTTCCCGGGCAATGGCCGCTGCCCGCGCCTGATCGCCCGCTTCCAGTGCACGCAACACCTGCGGTATCCGCAATCCCGCCGGGCACGCCCGCTCGCACGGCCCCTCACAATCTCCCGCGTGTTCCGCCAGCAACAAAGCAAGGGTCTCGCGCCGCAAGGTGTGTACTTCTTCGTCGTCGGTGACAATATCCATGCCGTCCGCTGCGGGCGACGCACACGCAAGCAAGGTGTCGCCCGTGGCCGCATTCTTGACCACACACAGCATACAGGAAGTGAGCGGCCCCGTCTCCCGGCAATGGCACAAGGTGGGAATCTGCACGTTCGCCGCCCGCGCCGCTTCCAGCACGGTTGCTTGTTCTTCGACTTCTACGCTCTGTCCGTTAATGGTGAGTCGCGCCATTTATTCCACCCTCACTGCGTCCACGGGGCATACGTCTGCGCAGCCGTTGCACTGAACGCATTCCTCCTGGTCTATCTCATGCGCCTCGTAAGGCGTGGCCGTAATGGCACCTGACGGACATGCCTGGGCACACTTGGTACAGCCAATGCACGTGTCGGCATCTATGGTGTAGGTAAGCAGCGCCCGGCATTTCTTGGCCGGGCATCGCCCCGCGATATGCGCCTCAAACTCGTCGCGGAAATGACGCAGCCCCGTCAGCACCGGATTCGGCGCGGTACGACCCAGCCCACACAGGCTTTGACGTTTGATAACCTGCGCCAACCGGGTAAGCGCGTCGAGGTCCACCCCGTCGCCGCGCCCCGCGCACAGGTTGTCGAGCATGGTCAGCAACTGTGCCGCCCCCACGCGACAGGGCACGCATTTGCCACACGATTCCATCTGCGTGAACTCCAAAAAATACCGGGCCATTTCAACGATACAATCGGTGTCGTCCATCACGACCAGCCCGCCGGAGCCCATCATCGCGCCTGCATCCGTAAGGGCTTCGTAGTCCACCGGCAGATCAGCCAGCGACGCCGGAATGCACCCGCCCGACGGACCGCCGATTTGCACGGCCTTGAATGTGTGCCCTTCCGTAACATCGCCGCCTGCTTCTTCCACTATCTGGCGAATCGTCATCCCCATGGGCACTTCAATCAAACCGCCGTGGTTGATTTTGCCCGCCAACGCAAATACCTTTGTGCCGGGGCTGTTGGGCGTGCCCAGCGCGGCAAAGGCTTCGGGACCGTTCCGGAATATCCACGGAACCATGGACAGGGTTTCCACATTGTTCACCAATGTGGGCTTGCCCTGCAGGCCGCTGTAAGCGGGGAAAGGCGGTCGGAAGCGCGGCGAAGGACGGCGCCCCTCCAGCGATGCAATGAGCGCGCTTTCCTCGCCGCACACAAACGCGCCCGCCCCTTCACGCACCTCGGCATCAAAATGACGGCCCGGCCCAAGCGCATCTTTGCCGAGCAGGCCCGCATCACGACACTGGCTCAATGCAAGGCGCGTCCGTTCCACGGCCATGGGATATTCCGAGCGTACATAAAAGATACCGTGTTCCGCACCCACCGCCGCCGCGGCAATAAGCATGCCCTCAATAACCCGATACGCAAAAGACTCCAACAGCATACGGTCCATGAAAGCGCCCGGATCGCCTTCGTCGCCATTACAAATGATGTATTTGGGCTGCCCTTGCGTCTGTCGCACAATGCGCCATTTTTCGGCGGTGGAGAATCCGGCGCCGCCCCGTCCGCGCAGCCCGCTTTGTTCAATCACACTGATAATGGCGTCCCCGTCGGGCGGCATGTCCGGCGCTGTTTGCGCACGGTCAAGGGCGCGCCGCAATGCC
>SKQZ01000038.1 GCA_007118765.1 Candidatus Hydrogenedentota bacterium | reverse complement strand
TTGCTTGCCCGCCGACTTCGACGTGTACTAACACGCTGTCAGCCGGCGGCCTGCGCAAAGCACCTGCTCTGGCGCAATCTTCACAGGCTCACGACGAAACCTGATGAAATATCCGGGTTAACCCGTAGCTATTCTTGGCGCCGGGGCCGCTTTCTTGTCATGGAATGACGCTTTCTCTCATAATTGGGCGCCGAAACCACACACGGGTTTGTGTTAGACAGCCGTGTTGTTTACAATTCACGGAAGTGTCGGCCTTTGTGTCGGCGTGGGCTGAGAACAACCGGCGGTCCCGTGCGTGGTTGCGCGGTGGCAAGCCGTATCCAAGAAAAGGAATAGTGAGGGAGAGCCATGACCTTCTATGATGACTTCAAACATCCCGATGCGCGTTATCGGGGCAAACCGTTTTGGTCCTGGAACGGCCTGTTGGAACCCGACGAAATCCGTCGGCAGGTGCGAATATTCAAGCGCATGGGGATGGGCGGGGCCTTTCTGCATTCCCGTGTTGGCCTGGCCACCGAATACATGGGCACGGAATGGTTTGAGGCCATTCGCGCCGCCGTGGAAGAGTGCCGCTTGGAGGGCATGGAGGCATGGCTATACGACGAGGATTGCTGGCCGTCAGGCTATGCGGGAGGGCGTGTTACCCAAAACCCCGACTATCGCATGCGGTTTCTGGTGATGGAGATTGTGCCCGCAAAAGGCTTCGTATATGAACACGAACAGGACTACCCCGTTTATGAGGCGGATGTTGTGGGCGACAAGGCAACCAACGTGCAATGGCTCCATCCCGGCCAAAAGCCGACGGCCTCCCATGTGTTGCTGTTCCACGAAGAAATGCAGCCCTGCACCAACTATTACAATGGCTATACCTACCTTGACACGTTGTCCGGGGAAGCGGTGGCGGCCTTTATTGAGGAGACGCACGAGAAATATCGCCGCGAGATTGGTGACGCCTTTGGCGAGGCCGTGCCCGGCATCTTTACCGACGAACCCAACTTCTGCGCCTTCTATGGTGACCAGGTGCCCCAAGGCCGCAAACAGATCCCGTACAGTTATATCCCCTGGACACAACAATTGCCCGCCGTTTTTGAGGAGATGTTCAACTATTCCATCCGAAGCCACCTGCCCGAGCTGATGTTGGAGGTGGACGGCGTACAGGTATCGCGTGCGCGGCTGGACTTCCGCAATTGCGTGACCCACCTTTTTACCACCCATTTCTTTAAGCAGATTTTTGACTGGTGCGAACAACACAACCTGAAGCTAACCGGTCACGTACTATTGGAAGACCGCCTGTCCATGCAGACGCTGGTGGTAGGCGCGGCGATGCGCTCCTATGAGTATATGCAGTTCCCCGGCATAGACTTGCTGACCCAATACGCGTATGACTATGACACGCCCAAGCAATGTCAGAGCGTGGCCAACCAGATGAACCGCCCGTGGGTGCTTTCGGAGTTGTACGGGTGCACCGGCTGGGACTTCAATTTCGCGGGACACAAGGCGCTGGGCGATTGGCAGGCGGCGCTGGGAATTACCATGCGCTGTCACCATCTGTCATGGTACACCATGAAAGGCGAGGCCAAACGCGACTACCCCGCGTCCATCTTCTTCCAGTCGCCCTGGTGGGAGCACTACAAGCACGTGGAAGACTACTATGCGCGGCTGAACGCCGCCCTTACCCGCGGACGGTGTGTTCAGGACCTGTTGGTGGTGCATCCCATCGAATCCACCTTCGCCCGGTTCCGGCCCCGCATGCTGGATCACGACGACCCCCATAAAGTCATGCTGTTCCACACCGGCGAAGACGTATTGTTATGTGATGAGGCCCTCATCGCATTGCGAAACATGCTCCTTGAAAATCATTATGATTTTGCTTATGGCGATGAAGACATCATGGCGCGACATGGCGACGTGATTGTGGACGACCAGGGCGTGCGGCTCCGTGTCGGCGCATGCGAGTACAAAACGGTAATCATGCCGCCCATGGACACGGTGCGGCAGACCACGCTGGACTTGTTGATCCGCTTTCGCAAGCTCGGCGGGCTGATTGTGTTTGTGGGCGACTTTGCCGATCATGTGGACGGACGGCCGTCGGAAGCGACCAACATTCTTGCGCTGCAATGCTTGCGCGCGCCCTTTGAACGCCAGGCGTTGTGTGATCTGCTCGAACCCTTTGCGCGGCGCGTGTCCATCCAGGACCCGGATCAAAACCAACTGCGTTCCGTTTTGTATCAACAGCGCCGCGATGGCAACGCCAACATATTGTTCATGTGCAACACCGATCGGGAAACGCCCTGCGAAGCAGTCGAAGTGCGTTTGCAAGCCGACGGCAAGGTTATTGAGTATGATTTGTGTACTGGCGAACGCCACATTATTCCGTCCCGTAAGGCCGGATTCTGGACGGTATTTAACACAAGCCTGCCGCCCATCGGCAGCCGCTTGTTTGTTATTGATCCCGCGCCGCCGGCCCGCATTCCCAAAGCGCCGGAGCTCAAGCAGGTGCGTAAACAGCAATTGAACGAAAAAGCGCTGTATGACGCGCAACGGACCGAACCCAACGTATGTGTGCTTGATTATGCCGCCTACCGAATCGGCGATAAAGGCGGGTTTCGCGCACCCGTCGAAATTCTGCGCATAGACCGGGCCGTGCGCGAGGCCATGGGACAACCCCATCGCGGCGGCGAAATGATGCAACCCTGGGCGCAGGAGATCGGGCCTGACACGCCCACCCGGCTCGTTACGCTGCGTTTTGCGTTCAACGTCTCGGATTTGCCCGAGGGGCCTCTGTATCTTGCCCTCGAAACACCGCGCCGCTTCGTGATTACCCTCAATGGCCGGGAAGTAACCACCGACAACGAAACAGGCTGGTGGATAGACCCCGCCATCCGTATGGTTCCGCTGGATGTCGCCGCACTGAAGAAAGGCAGGAACACCCTTGAGGCGTCCCTTGATTTCCGGTGTGACGATAATTTGGAGGCCTTTTATCTGTTGGGCGAGTTTGGCGTAAAGCCCGGCAAAAAAAGCGCCGCACTGACGGCCTTGCCCCCGCTAACCCTCGGCGACTGGCGCAGTCAGGGCCTGCCCTTCTACGGCGGCGCGGTGGTGTATCGGTACAAGACCGCACTGACGCCCAAGAAAGGGGAGCGCGTCGTACTTTCCGCGCCCGAGTTTGCGGGAACCACCATACATGTCATGGTAAACGGTCTGGATGCCGGGTATCTTTCCTGGCCGCCCTACGAGATTGACATTACCAAACACCTCAAAAAAACACCCGCAGAAATCACGTTGACCCTGTTCGGGAGCCGCCGGAATACGTTTGGGCCGTTGCACCAGAAGAACGACACGCCCCCCGCCGTTGGCCCCGGCAACTTCCTGACAGCGGGAAAAGACTGGACCGATCAGTATGTGACCAAGCCCTGCGGTTTGTTGGCGCCTCCGACCCTCAAGGTCATGGCAAAGAAGTAGCCGCCCCTACGGCGTGTTGACGGTGCGCAGTTCCAGAATGCGCGTGCGCAGTTCCTGTGCGGCGGCGCGCTGGTCTTCAGCCGCCGTAACCGCCGTAACCACCGCTGCAATTTGTGCGCCCTGCTCCATCACCGCCGAAAGGTTGTCCAACTTGATGCCGCCCATGCACGTAAAGGGGATGCGCAGCCGGGGCGCAATGTCGCTGATCAGTTCCGGCCCCACATGGCCCATGGGCGTTTCCTTGGTGCGGGTGGGGAAGACGGGGCCGATATTCACATAGTCCGCGCCTGCTTCCTGTGCGGCCATCGCTTCGTCGGGCGTGTGGGAGGATGCGCCGATCAACAGTTCGGGCGCCAACTCCCGTGCAACCGCTATTGGCAAGTCGGATTGACCAAGGTGAACGCCGTCGGCATCAGCCGCCAAGGCAATGTCCACACGGTCATCCACGATAAAAACGGCGTCCGCCGCACGGGTCCTGGCACGCCATTCCCGGGCCAGGGCGAACAAGGCGCCGTCATCAAGATGCTTTTCGCGCAACTGCACAAGCCGCACCCCCGCGGCAAGACAGTTTTCAAGCGTTTCAAGGGAAGATCGCCCGGCACAGAAAGACTCGGTAATGACCACATACAAGTCTGCCGATGAAAGCTTTTGTGACAACATGCTGCGGCTCATGGTCATCCCCCCGGCACAAAACGCACCAATTCGACGCTGTCCCCGGCGTTCAGCACGGCGCTGTCGAATTTATCGCGCTCCACCACCTCATCATTGACAAGGGCGGCCACCGCTGTGGGATCGAGCCCCAACTGTGTGACCAGATCGGTCAGCGTTGCGTTTGCCGCTATCTCGCGGCGCTCTCCATTCACCGTGATTTCCATGTTCATTGCCTTTCTTGAGTGTCCGCTGCCGCAGACAAGGGCATGACGCGCATGCTATTTCACAAATGCGTCTTGCGTGCGGGCAAGCACATGACGTGCGTGCCGCACCAGTCCCGCAGCATCCAGATTACACGCGGCGAGCTGTTCGCGTCTGCTGGCCTGCTCATAAAAAACGTCGTCAAACCCCATGCGCACCAGCGCCAACCCGTCCAGCTGCCCGGACGCCTCAAAATACTCAAGCACCGCGCTGCCAAAGCCGCCGGCAAGTGCGTTTTCCTCCACCGTAATGATGGGTTTGTGACGGAGTTCGTCCAGCATGCCCGTATCAAGGGGCTTAACGGAACGCGCATCAACTACGCCCACATCATAACCGTCTTCGGCCAGGGCGTCCGCCGCCTCCAAAGCCGCTGCGGCACACGGCCCCACCGTGAGGAAAACAAGGTCGTGTCCGTCTCGCAACGTCTCGGCGCGGGTTACGTCGCGTCCTGCCGCATCGCCAATGGTGGGGGCGGCATCACGGGCATAGCGCAACGCCACGGGTTCGTTAAGCGACAGCGCCCATTCAAGCATCAGGGCGGTGTCCACATCATCGCGCGGCGCGAGTACGCGCAGGTTGGGCGTCGCCCGCAAAAAGGACACGTCAAAGGCGCCGTTTTGAGTGGGACTGTCTTCGCCCACCATGCCCGCCCGGTCCACGGCAAACACCACCGGCAACTGCTGCAGACACACATCATGGATTACTTGATCGTATCCCCGCTGCAAGAAGGTGGAATAAATGCCCACCACCGGCTTCATCCCTTCCGCCGCCAACCCGGCGGCGAACGTGACGGCATGTTGTTCGCAAATCCCCACATCAAAAAAGCGGTCGGGATGGGCCTGTTCAAACTTTGCCAGTCCCGTGCCGGTCGGCATGGCCGCGGTAATCGCCACAACCCGGTCGTTTTTATTGCCCATTGCCACCACGGCATCGGCAAAGGCGTCGGTAAAGGAGGTATTCGCCAGCGGCGGCGACGCATCCATTTTGGAAGGCACCGGATCGCCTTCGCCGGCGTCGCTCTTCAACATAATCGGCTTCACACCGTGATAGGTCAACGGATCCTCTTCCGCCGCTTTCAGCCCTTTGCCTTTTTCCGTTGTGCAATGCAGAAAGACGGGGCCTTTCATCTGCTTCAGACGAGACAGCACCTCTATCAGCAGCGGCAAATCGTGACCGTCCATGGGGCCGATATAGTTAAAGCCAAAGTCCAGAAACAGGCCGCCTTTGGTGATAAAGCCCTTCACCGACTTCTCCAGGTCTTGAATGGTGCGCGTCATCCGGTCGCCAATCAAGGTCTTCACATAACTGCCCACGTCTTGTTTGGCGCGTTTATACGGCGCTGCGGTAATCATACGGTTGAAATAACGCGCCAGCGCGCCGACGTTCCGCGAAATGGACATTTCATTGTCGTTCAAAATGACCAGCATATCCAGATCAAGATGACCGGCGTGGTTCAGCGCTTCAAAGGCCATGCCGCCCGTCATCGCGCCGTCACCGATCAGACTGATCACATGATGCTTCAGTCCCAGCCGTTCCCGGGCGATGGCCATGCCCACCGCGGCGGATATGGAGGTGGAACTGTGGCCGGTGCCGAAACAATCGTATGCGCTTTCGGCAATGCGGGGGTACCCGCTGACTCCGTCTTGTTTGCGCAGCGTATCAAAACTTTCGGCCCGGCCGGTCAACAGTTTGTGGGCATAGCATTGATGTCCCACATCCCAGATGAGTTTGTCTGTCGGAATGTCGAACACATAGTGCAGTGCCACCGTCAACTCCACCACGCCCAGTGGCGACGCAAGGTGACCGCCATTGCTGCTGACGGTTTCAATTATGCGTTCACGCAATTCGCCAACCAACGCTTCCAGTTGTTCCCCGGTGAACGCCTTAATCTGTTGGGGGGTGGTTATGGTATCCAATAAAGTCGTCATAATACTCTTTTACGTGACGCTAACAGCGGTCATGTCATTGTCGCGATTTCACGTCGCAACGCATTCTTATCTATTGTACCCGAATCGGTACGGGGAAGCGCATCTAAATACACAAACCGGCGCGGACATTTGAATTGCGCCAGATACTCAAAACAATGAGCACGCAGCGCCTTTTGGTCGGGCGGTGTCTTGGAGGCCGACACAAGCACGCCATACACTTCTTCGCCCCGCACCGGTTCCGGCATGCCGATGACCGCCGCTTCCGCCACGTCGGGATGCAGCAGCAGGATTTCCTCTATCTCACGGGGATAGATATTCATGCCCGCCCGAATGATTAAGTCTTTTTTCAAGCCGGTCAGATATAAATAGCCGTCCTCATCCAAACGTCCCAGGTCGCCGGTGTGCAACCATCCGTCGCGCAACGCCATCGCCGTTTGTTCCGGCTTCTTGTAATACCCCTTCATGACGTTGTGGCCGCGCACCACCACCTCCCCTTCCTCGCCCGCATCGGCAAAGGAGCCGTCGTCGCGGCGGATGCGCACTTCACAGTGAAAGATGGGTTTCCCCACGGAACCGGGCCGGTTTGTGGCTTCGTCCACGTTATACGCCACCACGGGACTGGTCTCCGTGAGGCCGTAGCCTTCCAACAGGGGAATGTTGAATCGTTCCAGAAAGGCATCGTAAATATCCTTGCTCAACGCCGCGCCCCCCACATCCAAAGCGCGAATCGAGCTGAGGTCGAACGTCTCCGACGGCTTGTAATGGGTCAGCAGGTGCGCCATGCTGGGAACCACGCCGAACAGCGTCACCCCCTCACGCGCGATTGCCTCAAACACCTTGTGCGGCTCGAACCGCGGCAGCAAAACGGACTTGCTCATGCCCAGGAGCGGCGCATTCAACATGGCCGTCTGGCCGAACGAATGAAACAACGGCAACACACACAAGCATACGTCGTCCGGCGTAAACTTCTGCACAAACGCCTGTGAAATCATCGCGTTTTGGAAAAGATTGTAATGGGTCAGCTCGGTGCCGAGCGGTTTGCCGCCGTAGGCCGACGTATAGATGATTTCGGCGGTGTCGTTTGCGTCGCTGCGGTACGGCGCGAACTCGGGGCGACTGTTTGCCATCATCATGACGAAGGATTCGCCCGTGGCCGGAGGGTTCGGGACAAGCGTCGGTTCCACCACAAACAGCTGCCGACATTTCTCGGATGCCGCAAACGCCTGCTCCGCCTGTTCTGCCAGCGGCTCAAAAACAAACAGCGCCGTTACATCCGCATCGTCAATCTGATACAAAATCTCGCGCCAGTGCAACAGGATGCTCATGGGCGCCGCCGTGGCGCCCGTATAAAGGATTCCGTACAGAATAATGGGAAAATGCGGGGTGTTGGGCAGCAAAAACGCCACCTTGTCGCCGGGGCCGATGCCGCGCTCATGCAATGCCCACGCAACACGGCGCGCCCCATCGGCGAATTGCCGATAGGTGATGCGCGTATCTTCGTACACCAGCGCTTCCGATTCCGGCAACGCTTCGGCGGCCATTTCAAGGGCATCAGCAAGATTTAAACTCATGGGCACTACTCCAACAGCCAAAAAGCGGGATAAGCGCGCGGATCAGCCAGACAATAATATCCTTATTTATGCGTTGGCGTTGAGACCGGAAAGAAGGCGCCAAACCTATGTTCGGGCGCTTCTTTCGCCGTTCCCAAGCAGGCCCCACCTGATGCCACCCATACATCAGCATCGCTTGCACAGAACATCAAGCCGCGCGTTGACGATCACTACACGTATTATCGTACCGGTAGTGTATATCAGTCCAACAGGTAATTTCCAGCAGCACGCTATAACACGCAAAACCGACAAATACCGTTTTTTGACACCAATCCCGGGCGGGCGCCGTCTAAAGGAGCACACAAGCCGGTTGTTTTCCGCGGATCAGTTCGTGATATAGTATTGCCCGTAATACGGATGGGGATACTGCCAACCGGAATAGAGCCTTTCACCTTAACACAACTATGGAGAATCATGTATGAACCACAGAACCGTTACCTCGCGAGCAAACAAAACTATCCTCGTTGCCGTCCTATGCGCAACTCTCTTCGTGTTGCCGGCAACAGCAACCACCATGAGTGACCTGATGCGATTCCTGCCTGCTGACGGCCACGTCGCCATTGGACTGCCCGATATTGAAGCAGTCGAATCGGCGGGCCAGCCTCTGATGCAGTTGGGGCCGCTCAGTGACCTCAGCAGCCTGGCCGTGATGCTTGGCGGCGACACCCTGAGCGAAGGACTCGCCAATTGCGGCGTGAATGCCAACGCACCCGGCGCCATCTTTCTTTCCGTGGCATCAGCACACGATGTCCGCGTCGCCGGCGTGCTGATGGTGGCCGATGCCGACACCGTCAAAGACACCATGCCCAATTTGCTGGGCGGAGACGGCGCCGAAGTATCCCTGCCCGGCGACATCGCCGGTCGTTTTGTTGCCGGCAGCGGTGTTGGCTATTTCCTGAACGATGACAAACTGTTCATTGCCTCGTCGGAAGCGCTTATGGAACAGCTGGCCGCCCGAATTGCCGCCCCTGCCGATGTCAATTATGTCGCCAAGGATGAAGTGGTGATTTGGAGCCGCATAGACATTATCCAGGAAAATGACCTGCTTTCGCTCATGGACGAATTGAGCCACCTCAATCCCGTGCTGAATTCGCTCAGCTCCTTTTCGGACGAAGTAATTTTCGCCATCGGCGAAGAACTGGGTGAAGCCTATGTGCGCGTGGCCGCGCGGGACAGCAGCGGCGAAGAAGTCCCCTCGCCCGGCACCCTGGCGTTGCATGGGTATATGGATGCCGACGCGCCCCTGCTGGCAAACCTGCGGCTTACCCCCCAGCTCATCGGCACCTTGGCCAGCGCGTTGAGCCAGAATCCCGCGACACGTCAGGTCGGCGGTTACATTCGCCTCGCAAGCAGCTTGCTTGGCGACGAAATGGCGGTCAGCCTGCGGGCCATGGATGGCAGCATCCCGGATGCGCTTATCGCCGTGACCGTGCAGAATCCGAACACCGTGCCCAACCTGCTGCGGATGGTGGCAAACATCGACGAGCCTTCTTATCAGCATAATGACACCGATGTGTACGTTTATGAAACCGGCGGGGTGGACTTGAACATCGCGGTGGCAGGCGAAACCATTATTGTTGCGCCGGGCGAAGAAAACCTCAAGTCCGCGTTGGCCTCTTTTGAAGAAGCCACCGGTTCCGGCGTACCCGCGCCAATTGTTAATCGCGGCCCCTATGGCTTTGTCGTGTTTGACGGCGCCAAAGCCGCCGCATTGGATATTGACTTCCCCAATATCGAAGACGTTGATGTCGCACTCTTGCTCGGCATTGACGGCCCATGGCGTCAGGCGGTACTCACGTCGCCCGCAGGCCTTGCGGGTATCGGGGCCATGCTGCAGGGCGTACTCTAATCGCAACCGCAACCCCGCTACGGCGGGCTAATACATAATGAAGCGGCGGCGGGTTCCGTATTACGGGAATCCGCCGCCGTTGTTTGTGTTACAGGCCGGCGGCGTACAAACAAGAACGCTCTTCCGCCGCCTTTCCGCGCTATTGCGCTTTCAGCTCGCGCTTCAGTATTTTGCCGGTCGGCCCTTTGGGAAGTTCGGGCAGCACCTCAACCATCTTGGGCCATTTGTATTTCGCCATGCGCTGTTGCAGGTACTCCTTGATTTCGTCCTCGGTGATGGTTTCCCCTTCAATGGGCGCCACAAAAGCCTTCACCTCTTCACCACGCGCCACATCCGGCACGCCGATGACAGAGGCTTCCAACACCTTCGGATGCGCATAGAGCACTTCCTCGATTTCCCGCGGATAGATATTCATGCCGCCCCGGATGATAATGTCTTTCTTGCGATCCACAATGTAGAAATACCCGTCCTCATCAAAGCGTCCCATATCGCCCGTATGAAACCAACCGTTCACGATGGCGTCACGCGTTGCCTGGGGACGATTGAGATACTGTTTCATCACATTGTGCCCGCGGATTACAATTTCACCCACCTCGTTTACGTCCGCAAAAGAACCGTCTTCTTGCATCACCCGCATTTCGACGCCCCAAATGGGCTTGCCAATGGAGCCCACGCGCACTTCATCGCCCTCTTCGGTAAATGACGCCACCGGGCTGGTCTCGGAAAGGCCGTACCCTTCCATAATGGTGATGTTGTAGCGCTCCTGAAAACGACGATGCACCTCCTCAGGCAGCGCGGCGCCGCCCGATACCGCCATGCGCACGGCGCTGAAATCGTATTGCTCCCATTTGTCCGAATCCAGCATGAAAAAATACATCGTCGGCACCAGCGCCACAATGGTCACCTTGTCCCGCGCGATAACTTCCATCGCTTTTTCGGTTTCAAACCGGGGCAACAACGACATGGTCACGCCGCCGATAACCCCCGCATTCATCAGGGCGGTCTGCCCGAAAGAATGGAACAAGGGCAACGTTACCAGCGCAACATCATCCGCCGTGCCTTTAATGATTCGCGTGCACGCATAATAGGCGTTGAAAAACATGTTGAAATGCGTCAGCTCGGAGCCTTTGGGCGCGCCCGTGGTTCCGGACGTGTACAGAATGACCGCCGTATCGTCGGGCATCGTTTGTACCGTGTCAAACTCCGCATCCGCCTGCATCACAAGCTTGGTAAAGTTCTCGCCCACGGTCGGGTCTTCCAAGTCGGTGGGCGCGGACACCACAATAAAATCCTTGCACGTTTCCGAGGCGGTAAATGCCTTGCGCGCTTCTTCTTCAAACATCTTAAACGCGAAGAACACCTTGGCCCCGGAATCGGTGAGGTAGTGCTCTATCTCGTTGTGTTGAAACAACACATTGACCGGAACCACCGTGGCGCCGGTGTGCAAAA
The DNA here is from genome assembly GCA_007118765.1 of Candidatus Hydrogenedentota bacterium. Lineage (GTDB taxonomy): Bacteria > Hydrogenedentota > Hydrogenedentia > Hydrogenedentales > CAITNO01 > SLFT01. The sequence continues at coordinate 2,540 of SKQZ01000038.1, read as the reverse complement.
TGCCATAATAAATGATGGGGAAGTGCGGCGTGTTCGGAATCATCATGGCCACCTTGTCCCCCGGGCCGATTCCCTTCGCCTGCAACACATTGGCGACACGCTTGGCGAAGCCGGCCAGCTCCTGCCACGTCATCTTTACGTCGTCAAGAATAACGCCGATGTCTTCAGGATGTTTGCGAGCCGTAACATCCAAAAAATGAGCGAGGTTCAGCATGCGATATAATCTCCTTTGTCCTTATTGTACGCGCGGTTATCAATTACCATGCGCAAACCCGTATTGCAAGGCAAACAGCCACATCAAAATGGTTTGGTGACAACCTGCCCTGTCAGAATCATACGTATGACGGCATGGTATTTCAACTTTTATCCGCTTCGCCCAAATATTCAACACCACGCGCACGGAAATCTTTCGCACTAGCCCGGATATTTCATCAGGTTACGTCGTGAGCCTGTGAAGATGGCGCCAGAGCAGGTGTTTTGCGCAGGCCGCCGGCTGACAGCGTGTTAGTACACGTCGAAGTCGGCGGGCAAGCAAAATGCCTGATATGGTGTAAGATTCGCAGGCGCAACCAGCGCTTGAAAACCAGCCGCCCGCTAACGTACCCTTTGACAAGTGGAAAAGCCTATGGCTACCCTACGGCGGGCCGTGGCCGTAAAAAAGGGGAGAAGGCACATATTCAGGAGAAATTGGTTATGAATCCATTGTCACGACGGAGTTTTTTGAAGCGAGCGGGCGCGGCGGCGCCCATGATTACCGCAGCCATGTCCGTGCATGCAAGGGAGAAAACGGCGATGAGCAAGCCCAATATCGTGTACATTCTTGTGGATGATCTCGGCTATGGCGACCTGTCATCGTACGGCGCAACGGACATGCAGACGCCGCACATTGATGAAATCATGGACGCGGGCATGCGCTTTGACCAGTTTTACGCCAACAGCCCGGTCTGTTCGCCGACGCGCGCCGCGTTGTTGACGGGATACTATCCTGATTGCGTTGGCGTGCCCGGCGTCATCCGCACCCACAAAGAAAACACCTTTGGATACCTCGATCCGAATGTCACCCTGTTGCCCGAGGCGCTGAAACCCGCAGGCTACGACACGGCAATCATCGGCAAGTGGCATCTGGGCCTGGAAGCGCCCAATTTGCCGAATCTGCGCGGGTTCGATTATTTCAAAGGCTTCCTCGGCGACATGATGGACGACTATTACACCCACCTGCGGCATGACATCAACTACATGCGCGAAAACGACCGCGAGATTCATCCCGAGGGCCATGCCACCGACCTGTTTTCACAATGGGCGGTGGACTACATACACGAACGGGAACAGGCCGACCGGCCGTTTTTCCTGTATCTCGCCTATAACGCGCCCCACACGCCCATCCAGCCGCCGCCGGAGTGGGTGACACGGGTCACGGAACGCGAACCGGGCATTGACCAACAGCGAGCCGAGCTGGTGGCGTTGATCGAGCACATGGACAGCGGCATTGGCAAGGTCGTGAAAGCCCTCAAGACAACGGGCGCCTACGACAATACCTTGCTGGTGTTCGTATCTGACAACGGCGGCCAACAAAATGTGGGCGCAGACAACGGCGAGTTGCGCGGCACGAAAGTGCAGATGTATGAAGGCGGCATCCGTGTGCCCATGGGCGTGGTGTGGCCGGGTAAGATCGCGCCCGGCTCACGCAACACCGAGTGCGCCTGCATGACCATGGACTTGTTCAACACCGCCTGTGCCGCCGCGGGTCTACCCGCCGCGCAGGATCTGGACGGCGCAAACCTGTTGCCCCTGTTCCGCGGCGAAGCGGACGACGTGGGCGAACGCACCTTGTTCTGGGTGCGACGGGAAGGCGGCGGCAACGGCGGGCTCGTCCATTATGCGACGCGACGGGGCGACTGGAAACTATGTCAAGGCGGAGGCGCCGCAAGCCCATTTGAACTGTTCAACCTCGCCGAAGACCCGCTCGAAGAAAACCCCCTCCCAAGAAACCATCCCATGTTCCGCGAACTGCTGCAAGCCCAGACGGAACACGTGATCCGCAGCGGGAGCGTCCCCTGGCAGCCACCGACATGACCGGGCAGACTTGGACAATAGCCCCCGGATGGCTTCAGCCCGTTATGTTTCCCGGGACGTGATCTTTTCCAAGCGATAGACAACCTGGTTGACGTGATCGGGGCAGCCGATGTGGGCAACATCGGGGTCGTCTTCCCAAGGGAAACTGCCGCCGTACATCATCACCTGTGCGGCAGGCAGCAGCGAGGTAAAAGCGCCCAGACACATGCCTTGGGGGGTGGTGTCGTTGATGATGAACGCGTCGCCGACCCGGTTGCCCAGCGGGCATTCGCCCTTAACCCGCATATTTCACAAGATTTCTGTTGCGCCTGCGAATCTTACACCATATCAGGCACTTTGCTTGCCCGCCGACTTCTACGTGTACTAACACGCTGTCAGCCGGCGACCTGCGCAAAACACCTGCTCTGGCGCAATCTTCACAGGCTCACGACGAAACCTGATGAAATATCCGGGTTAAAGTTTTTTTT
>SKQZ01000265.1 GCA_007118765.1 Candidatus Hydrogenedentota bacterium | reverse complement strand
GGGACATGATGCACAGGCCTATGAGGCACCGGGAGTGCGCGCGTTGTTTCGTCGTGCTACTGCATGGGCGGCGGGGCTGTCGCCCACGCCATAGCCCGATGTTTCGGCATGGCGCGCCGAATATTATTACCGGCCTGCTGCGGCGCCTGCGCATCTTACGCCATCTCAAACGCTTTACCAGTTCGCCGCCTTTGACGTATCTTAACACGCTGTCAGCCCGACCTGTACAACGCATGTGACCTGACGCACCCTTCGAGGCTCACGACAAACCCCTGTGAAACATCCGGGTTAATAAATGCCCCGCAACGCCTCCCGTATCTCGTCCATGACCTCCTGGCTGATCAGGTATATGCCCTCACGTTCACTGCTGCGGGCATAGCGTTCATCGGGGTTGGCGGGGTTGGGGGCGCCTATCTGCAACTGTTTGTCCGCCACGTCGTCCTCGAAGCTAATAACCAGATCGAAAACAGGTGTGTCCAAACCGTACGCATCCAAGTCGTCGGGCGTTTCCAGCACTGCGGCGCCGGTCATAAACAAGGGATTGACGGCATCCATCAATGTATGCACATCTGCCTGATTGTGTAATTCCATGCCTTCGGGCGCACGCAAATGCCACCGGTTGTGCCGTTTGAAAAGGCCATACTTTTCGTCGTCGAAGGTGAACACCAGAGCCGTCACCTCACCCTTGACAAAGCGCAACAACTCGCGAGATCGGAAGTTCTCGCTGTCGGTGATTAACATGCGGGTGGCCGCCTGCGAAAGGGTAACAATCCCGCCCGTATCCTGTCGTGCAAGAAAAACATCCGGCTCGTCAGGGTGGGGAGCAACCGCTATTTCCGCATCGGCCCCGTCATCGTAATAAAGATGAATACTGGCCGTGGGTGTTGCAAAGACCTGTTGCGTATCTATATCAGTGACAAACTCGTCGCCCTCGACCTCCCGGAAAAAGCTTAGAAAGCCTGACACGGCCAATGCGTTGACGTGGTCCATGGCCGGCGTTGTCAGTTGCCACTGGCCGTTTTCAGCGCGGCTCAGAACGAAACGGTCCATCTCCGTTGCGTATTCCAGACGGTGGATATTGCTGACCCGTCGCGTTAACAAACGGCGGTCGCGCCATTCCAAAGGCGAAGTCGGCAGAAGTGTAATAATGTGCGGATCAATGACAATGACCGCATCTTCCCCTTCGCGACGCGCAAAGATCCCGCTTCGTTCAGGCGAATCATCCGGCGCGCCGAGCCAGAGGGTTTGCGCCTGTTCTTTTTCGGCATCTTTCACCGTGATCCGGGCGCGTGGGGGATTCAGCCCGTAATCGTGCAGATCTTCGGGCGTATCTATAAAGTCTCTGGCCACGGCAAACTGGATTTCATCCGCCAGCGCTTGCACAACATCGTGGTTGGCGGGCGCCTCTTCAGGGGTGATCATGCGCCAGGAAGCATCGGGCGCCTCCTTGCGCGCACGCACTGCAATGGATTCTTCGCCCACCTCCGGCGGTGCTTCACGGGTTTCCAGTTCTTGGTCGGGATCATCCCAAATCCATGCAAACTCAAGGTCAAGCAGGGGAACTTCGCGATTGGCCACAAGGTAGCGGTGTCGCAGGTCGGTGAGGGAACGGTTAAGCTCAAAAAAAGTATCGGTGTTTACCAAGAACAAGGCCCCGTCGTCCAATTGGGCGTAACGATGGCGTTGTGTGGGTTCTAAATCGCCGAAGCGCAATTCGAAGGCGTCGCCCGCTTTCGTTTCACCGGCCACGGTTAAACTCGGGACATCGAGCCCGTACTGACCGAGATCCCCGGGGCGCGCATCCACGGTATGTTCGTTCACAACATGGGCGGCATGCGTTGCCACCCGCTCCCACATCATTTGAAAGGGCGTGATGGTCGGGTTGGGTTCAAGGATACGCCATGCCCCATCCTCTCCACGTTCTGCTGTGCAAGCAGGCCCGTCAATACGGTTTACGGTGAGGCGGCGCACTTGGTCAGGTTCAAAATCAAAGAGTTGTCGCGCGGTGCGCATGGCCACTTCGCGATGTTCACGATGATACTGCAGGCCATAGTACAGCGCACACAGGACAAGCAAGAGCACCAGCAGCCCGAGCGTGTGTCGTAACTTCATTGCCGTCTCCTTCGCAGCATATAAACGCCAAGCCCCACAAGAATCGTCGCTTGCACCGTCAGCATGATGGCCGCCCATGCAATGTTCCGGCGTTGTGTGTCGGAAAGCAGCAGGGGCATCGCTTCACGCCCGGTGGGGCGTATGGCGATAAGGTCTTCACTTTCGCTCATCCATGCGAACGTGTTTAACAGAAAGTTGATGTGGCCGGGGACAATAATGTTGGCGTTGGCCGCAAAATCGGCATCGCCCACCACGATCACCCGTGCATCGCTGTATCCCTTGGGGCTGGCATCAGGATCTACCGGCAGAATGGCTGAGGCCGCCAATGGGATGGGCCCGATACGTTCGCCCGGGTCGCGCCGCGCTTGCCCGGTTTCCAGCAGCCGTTCCGTGTCTGTTTCTGCCCAGAAGTCGGGCGTAGAGCGCAGCAGTTCCTGCACATGAACGCCCTCGGGCTTGTCGTTCGCCGCCGTCACACTGCGCACAGCCTGCAACAGCATGGTTTGGTCAAAGGTGCGCGTAATGGGATGGTTCCGATTAAACGCGCCCCGAAAATCCATGAATCCCTCTTCAACATCCTCAAAAGGTGCATTGTCCACCGTCAGTTCCGACTGCCAGATATTGGCACGTTGATCCGTGATTACAATGTCATCACCGATGGCGATACCGAAGCGCTCCCGGATATATGGACGCAGCTGTTCGTTTGCACCCGCCCGCCGCCACGGATTAATGAGCAGCAGCAATCGTCCGCCGCCGCTGATGAATGCGTCCAGTGCTTCTATTTCCACCGGATGCAAGTCCATTTGCGGATTGTTGATGACCACGATATCGGCATCAGCGGGGGGGATGGGATCGCTGATTTGGATGGCGAACCGTTCAACGCGATACGACTCGCCCCGAAGCAGATTGCCCAGAATGCTGCCGCCCTGCTGTTCGTCTTCATCCAGAATGTCCCGTTCATGATGTCCCGTCAGGAAATATACTTTCGGCTCGGTTTTGCGCAACACATTGATAAGGGCGTTGGTAAAGTCCCGCTCCTCAAGTCGCGGACTGCCCCCTGCCAGCGTAATCACCCGCTGCCTGTCGCCCGCGCGGATTACAATCGTGCCTTGCACCGACGCATGTGTAATGTTCATGGCTTCCAGTCGCGCCCGGTCCACCGTCGGGTCCAGTACTTCCACGTTTAGCAACGGCGTGTGGCGTTGTGCCTGTTCCAGAAATCGCAGCGTCTTGTCACGGGCGATGGCCACCAGTTCTTCATCTACCTGCAGGAAGAAACAAATAACCTGCACTTCTTCGTTCATGGCCTGCAATACCTGCACTGTTTGTGACGACAGTTCGCGACGGCCTTCTTCGGTTAAATCCCATGATACGTCCCATGCGCTTGCGAGCAAATACAGCACAATGCAAACGCCCAGAAACACGGTGGTGGAAAACACGGCATTTAGCCCGCCGAGCGTACGATCTTCCAACGCGCTGTGTTCCGCCAGCATGAGCAGTGTCATCACAAGCCACGCGATGCCCATCACTGCCGACAAGGCCAGCGGCACAAGCACGGACACCGAGAAAAAGACCTGGGTCCATACAAGCAGGTTTAATGCAACGGCCAATGCCACCAAGGCGGCTACGCCCGCAATGCGTTTCATTCGTTGCAGCGTCATCATGCCCTCCAGTTTCTACTTTCGAAAGCGCGGAAGGTAAGGAAGAGGAAGAATGCGGTGAACAGCAGGTAATAGGCAATGTCGCGGGGCTGTACAATACCCAGCGCCATTTCGCTGGCGTGGGCATCCACGGCCAGCTCCACTGTAAT
>SKQZ01000183.1 GCA_007118765.1 Candidatus Hydrogenedentota bacterium | reverse complement strand
TTGGGGGCGGATTGCGCGGCACATTGCGTGAGATACTGCGCCATCCTGTGACGCATGTGGATTACGTCGAATTGGACAAGGTGCTGACGGAAACGGCCAGCGCCTATCTTTCGGAGTCTGTGTTGGCATCATTGACCGATGAGCGCGTGCGCATGATGCATACAGACGGACGTTTGTTTGTCAGGACGGCCAATCGCCAGTATGACATGATCATTGTGGATGCGCCGGATCCGGCCACCGCCGCCCTGAACCGCTATTATACGGCCGATTTTTTTCGAGAAGTCTATGACCGTTTGCTTCCCGGCGGCGTATTCGTTATCGGTGTTGATTCCGTGGCTGATTTGCGCGGGGCCGCAGTGGCAAACCGCAACGCCACCATCTATCACACGCTGCGCAGTGTTTTCCCGTATGTATTGCCCGCGGGCGAACGTTTCCTCTACCTGTTCGCCTCCAACACCGCCGACCAGATTACGGCCGACCCCATGGCGTTGCGCGACCGTTTTCTTGAACGGGAGATTACGGTTGAAGGCTTTCGTGCCGGGCATTACGGCGTCTTGATGCAGGAAGAACCGTTGCGCCGCATCAACTGGATACTTCGCAATCATGGCCGCCGGCCGGACGCTCATCTGGCAGCGCCCGAAACCGGCCCGCTCTTCCCCGGCAGCATCGCCGAGCAGGAAGCGGAAGAAGCAGATCTGCCGCCGGTACGGCAGCGCTATTTCATCAACAACGATTTCCGGCCCATTGGCTACTATTACACCTTGGTCTACTGGAACGTTTTGACCCGGGCCGGACGTGATACGACACTGGCATGGATCATACGGGTAAATCCCTACTGGATAATTCCCATAGGCGCAAGTGTGCTCCTGCTGGGGCTGTGTCTGCGCATCCTGGGCCAGTACACGGGATGGCGGGTGGATACACGCTACGCGGTGTTGCTGGCTGTTTTTACAACCGGCCTTTCGACCATGGCGCTTCAGATTGCGCTGTTGTTTGCCTTCCAAAGTGTTTATGGTTTCATCTATGAAATGGTGGGATTGATTGTGGCCGCCTTCATGTGCGGCTTGGCCGGTGGGGCCGCCCTGGCGCATGTCTATATCAAAGACAAATCGAACACCACCACGCTTGCATCCATGCAGTTGCTCATTGCCCTTTTCGCCGGTCTAATTGGCATTTTGTTGCCCTTGTCAGCTTCCATAGGTTCGCCAACCGTTGTCTTTGTACTGTTTTTGACCATTACCTTCGTGGCCGGTTTATTAAACGGCGTGGACTTCCCGTTAACCACCGCCTGTTGCATGTCGCTAAATCAGCGTACCGAACGTAGCGCCGCCCTTGTATACGGGCTGGAGTTGATGGGCGCCTGCTGTGGCGCAATACTGGCCGGAGTAGTTGTGGCGCCGGTATTGGGCATTGTTGCATGCTGTCTTTTGGCCGGTGTCATAAACGCACTCGCCTTTATGGTGATCATGATATCCAGGAGTATCCATGCCTAAACAAGACCCTTGTGAAACCGGTGTGACAAAGAGAAGTTTTTTGAAACTCGGCGTGGGCGGCGCATGCGCCTTTTGTTTGGCCCGTCTGCCGGGCGTCTCCTCGGGGTTGCAAAGCGCACAGGCCCAAACGGCACAGAAGGGCCTGATCAAGACAACGCGTTCACCCTGGAGCAAGTCGCTGGAAGCGCAACGTCTGCAATGCACCTTATGCCCCAAGGCCTGTGAACTCGCGCCGGATGAGCGCGGAATATGTCGGGTGCGCGAAAATCGGGGCGGCGATTGCTACAGCCTTGTGCATGGGAACCCGTGCCTCATCCAGATGGATCCCATTGAACGCAAACCTTTCTTTCATGTATTGCCCGGGTCGCGCTCCCTGTCCGTGTCCACCGCCGGTTGCAATATAGAGTGCAAGTTCTGCGAGGTGTGGGACATGGCGTTGGTATATCCCGAAGATGTCTATGCCTATGACATGCCGCCCGCCACAATCATCGCGCAGGCAAAAGAGAACCAGGCCCGGTCGGTGTCGTATACCTTTGGAGAGCCCATTGCCTTCTACGAGTACATGGCCGACATGGGCGCACTCGCCAAGGAATCCGGGCTGCTCAGCCTGATGCATTCCAGCGGGTATATCAATAAGGCGCCTTTGGAAAAACTTTGCGAGGCTATTGACGGGGTGAATATTGACCTCAAAGGTTTCACGGACGATTTCTACCGGGATGTTTGTGACGGCGAGCTCGCCCCTGTGCTTGATTCGCTTCAATTACTCAAGAAAGCGGGAATCCATATTGAGATAACCAACATTGTCATCCCCACACTAAACGACGACGTGGCGGTCATTCGCGAGATGTGCAGTTGGATAAAGACGGAGCTCGGCGCGGAGACGCCCATCCATTTCGCCCGGTTCTATCCCCTGTATAAACTGGCCAACTTGCCGCCCACGCCTGTGTCCACGCTTGACGCCGCACGGGAGGCCGCGTTTGACACCGGCTTGGAATATGTTTACATTGCGAATGTAACCGACCATGAAGGTGAGAACACGTTTTGTCCCAAATGCGGCAAAAAGGTCATTGCCCGCATGGGCTTCATGGTGGAGGAAATGCATATTCAAGACGGCAAATGTGCTCAGTGCGGTCATGCAATCCCCGGCATCTGGTCATCGCCGGAGTAGTCCGCCGACGCGGACAGTTCCTGATGAAATATCCGGGTTAAAACGCAGTGCTGGCTCTTTTGTGGAAGATAGCGGTCAGGCGTTCGCGATGCGCGGCATGGGGATGCTTTCCTTGGCGAGTTCTCCGTGCAGGAATTTCACAAGCAGTTCGCTTTTCAATGCTGCGTATTCCGCCGTATCCCACAAGTTCCGGTCTTCGTTGGGATCTTCCTGCAAATCGAATAACTCGCCGTATTCCTGGTTGCAGTAGATGGTGATCTTGTATCGGTCGTTGATGTACGTTTTCTGGTGGATGGTGGTCGGTTGGTGTCGGTTTTCCACAATCACATGGTCGCGGACGCTTTCTTTCGCGCCCCGCCACACATCGTACTGGTCCACACCGGCGAAATGCCACGGATGGTCAATGCCCGCAAAACTAAAAAATGTGGGTGGCATGTCCACCAGCGAGTGCAAAGCGTTGGTGCGGCGCCCCTCAGGAATGACGCCCGGCAGCGATGCAATCAGCGGCACACGGATGCCGTCCTCGAAGTGGAACGCCCCCTTCGCATACAACCCATGTTGGCCGTGATAGTGGCCGTGATCGGTGGTGAACACAATAAGTGTGTTTTCGGCGATGCCCAGTTCCTCAACTTTGTCCAGCGTCTTTCCGATATAATGGTCCATCATGCTGGTCATGCCGTAATAATAGGCGATGTCCCGCCTGAGATCGTCGTCGTCGCGGTGGTGGCGGTGGAATCCGTGTGTTGCCTGCCCGCCGTGCTCTTGGTAACGTATCCTGTATTCTGCACGGGTGCCCTCTTCCCGGGTTAGCCGGTAGTGGATGGGCATATCGTCCATTTTGTCCGCGGGGAATTCCGGCAGTTCAATTGCATCCGGATCATACATGGACGCCCACGGCTCGGGAAGCAAATAGGGCGGATGCGGGTCAAAATAACTCGCCCACAGGAAGAAAGGCCGCTCCTCGCCCACATACTGTGCCATGAGCGCGTTGGTGCGTTCGGCGATCCACGTGTTGTAATGGTATTCCTCGGGAATATTCCATACGCCGTATTGGCGCGATTGTGTGCCAGTTGGTTCTGCGAACCAGTCCCGCCAGCAGTCCTTGCCGCCTTTTTCCTCCATCCACAGCACGTAATGCTGGCCCACGTGCGGTTCGTCCGCATGGTTGCGCGCCAACTCCACATGCTCGAATCCGTAAAAGGGACCGTGGTAGTCGCGCCAGAAGTCCAAGTCCTGCAATATCGGATATGCCTCCAGCGAAGGATGTTCCA
>SKQZ01000270.1 GCA_007118765.1 Candidatus Hydrogenedentota bacterium | reverse complement strand
GAACACATACCATCAACAAGATCACGCCCCCCTGATCGTCCGCATGACAATGGTCTCACATTCATTTTCGCATCCCGACATACCCTGTTAAGAAACCACCTTGTAACATGTGTACCGACAACAACGTAAAGGTATCGTCATCGCGAGCGCAGCGACGCGATCTGGCTTCATCGTCATTGCGAACAACGTGACGCAATCTCGTGTCCCAGATTGCCGCGTCGGGCTGTCGCCCTCCTCGCAATGACGATTATATTTGAGGTGAATCAACCTTTCTTCAGTGCATCGCCACCGCAGGCGGTGGAGACTTGCAATAACCTGAGCATATACCATACAAGTTGCGCTGTGCAATGAGGCCAAGTCTTTTGATACTTTGCATTTATTTTTCTATCTCGTATATACTTGAGCGGGTAGAATGATTGTTTACAATCTGTCACGAGGAATAGTGTTCTAATGAAAGTTACCTGTCCACATTGTAGTGCGCCGCTTGTTGTGCCTGACGAGTATGCGGGGCAAGTGGGGCAATGTTCAATGTGCAGCGGCGAAGTGCCCATCCCGGAGATTCCCGGCGCAGTAAAAACGCCTGCCGGCGCCGCGGACGGACCCACCGATCCCATGTCCCAATATCAACTGGGCTGCCGTTATTTCAAGGGAGAGGGCATGCCGCAGGATCACGAAAAAGCGGTGTATTGGTTCCGGCAGTCTGCTGAACAAGGATTTGCCTTGGCGCAAAATAAACTGGCGCAACGCTACACGCGGGGCGAGGGCGTACCCAAAGACCTTTCGGAAGCGGTGCGCTGGTTTCGAATGGCAGCGGAACAAGGATATGTTTCCGCCCAGCATGACCTTGGTCTTTGCTATGCCGAAGGCATCGGCACCAAAAAGAATCCTGTGGAAGCGGTCAAATGGTATCTGCTTGCTGCTGAACAGGGCCATCCCGGTGCGCAGAATAAGTTGGGTCAGTGTTACACGCGCGGGATGGGCGTACCGGAAAACAAGGTGGAAGCGACGCGCTGGTTCCGCAAGGCAGCAGAAGAAGGATATGCACCGGCCCAATACGCGATGGGATATTGCTATGCCAACGGTTCGGGGGTGGAACAGGACTTTGAGGAAGCCGCAAAATGGTACCGCAAGGCGGCGCGACAAGGGGATATGAACTCGCAGCATGTGCTCGGCCAGTGTTATTACGGCGGCATCGGCGTTACTGAAGACCTCAGCGAAGCGGTGAAGTGGTATACCAAAGCGGCGGAACAAGGACATGTTGCGGCACAACTCGCCCTGGGCGCCTGCTATTTTTCCGGTGAAGGCACAGAACAGGACTACACCGAGGCCGCCAAGTGGTATCAAAAGGCGGCGCAACGCGGAGAACCGGGGGCACAGTTCATGTTGGGCCTGTGTTACGCTGCCGGTGCGGGCGTTCCCCAGGATTTGGCTGCCGCAGTGGACTGGTTTCAAAAGGCTGCCGGTCGGGGCAATGCGGACGCGCAATACTATCTCGGCAGCTACTATCAACAGGGACTGGGCGTTGAAACCAATCTGGAAGAGGCCAAAAGCTGGTATGAAAAAGCGGCCGCCCAAGGGCACGAAGAGGCAAAAGCCGCTTTGGCTGAAATGTAAGGCACGACACCATTGCCGTTACAATACCCGCGTTTATCCTCCGACCAACAAGTATGGCGATTGGCAATATGACGCAACGAAAACGTTTTCTTGAATATGTGCGCCGGGGCGGCTCTGAACGCATGGTCTCTCTGCAAATTGGCGGCGGCGCGGGCTTTGATGCCAAACTTGCCGGTAAAACATGGGTAAGCGAGACCACCATTGAAGACACGATGGCGGCGTATGAACTTGTGGGCGGCGATGGCCTCATAAATGTGGGATTGCCCGGGTTTGACCGGTATGTGCCGGAATTGACATGGCAACACGCCCGGACGGATACGGCGACAGAGCGCATCACACGCAGTCGGCTTGATACGCCATTCGGGGCGTTGGAATGGGAGCACTGTGAGCGACCGCGTGAAGGTTCAACGCCTGTGCGCTATCCCATCCGTTTTGGCGATAAAACCGACGTGGTGTCGTGGCTGATTGAACGGCAGTATGAAGCCCTGCCCTATGTACCGGACATGGTGGGACCTCTTATTGAGTACGTCCATCCAGAATGGCCCTTGTGTATACAATGGTCGGTACAGCCCTTCGAGATGCTGTGTCTGACGCCCGCGCCCGACGCCGTATTGTTTGCCATGCACGATATGGACGCTTACCGTTCTTTGTGCGACCGCATTCTGGATCTTAATGTGGCATTGTGTCGCGCGGTCATTCAGGCAGGCGCGGATTTTATCTTTCTGGGCGGACCCGGTCGCGAACTGATGTCGCCTTTGCTGTATGAAACCTTTATGGTTCCTGACTCGGCGCGCATCAGCACGGCGGTTCATGAAGCGGGCGGCATGGTGTATTCCCATATATGTTCGCCGGTGCAACCGTTTCTCGACATGGGCTATTACAACCGCATGGGCATAGACCTTTTTGAGACGCTCTCGCCGCCGCCCGTGGGCAATGTGCTTTCATTACGCGATGCGCGACAGCAGTTGCCGGAGGCCATGTGTACCCGCGGCAATATCGGTCTTGATGTGTTGCTGACCAGCACCCCGGAAGAGGTGCGTGAAATAACGCATGCCGTTATGCAGGCAACCGAAGGACACAAACACATTGTTGCGGCCTCTGACTACCTGTTCTATGATATACCCGTTGAAAATGCGCGGGCGGTTGTGGAAACCGTTCACGCACAAAATCGCACGGCAAGCAACCATACCGTGCGCACGACACAGGGAGATGAACTATAATGCCGGTTATGTCAACGTTTCGTTTGGCACTGCCCATAACATGCTTGGATATGCTGCATCTGGGCGCGGAATGTGCCGCACTGGAAAAAGACGCGGCCGTTGAACTGCTGTTTCCCATCGGCGATGGCACTTCCGCGCCGTTCATGTCAGGCCTCGACCCTGGCCGTTCCATTTGCGCCCATACAACGTTGCGCTGTCATGCCCTTTTGTTTGCATCGCGTCCCGAACGGCATATTGATGCCGTGGCGGAGGCGGGCTATGCGGCCATGACGATATCGTTGGAAGCAGCCACCCACCACCACCGTACATTGACGCGCATACGGCAGGCGGGCATGCGGGCCGGCGTCGCCATCAATCCCGCCACCTCGCTGACCGCACTTGATTATCTCCTTGACAAGGCTGACCACGTATGCCTATTGGGCACAGAGTTTGACGGGGGCGACACCACGGTGATGCTTTCGGCAGTACCGGAACGAACGGCAATGCTGCGGGAAAACATCACATATCGCAAGTTGCAAACGGAAATCATGCTTTACGGCGGGCTGAATATGACCGTTGCGCAACAGGCGGTGGCGTCGGGCGCATCATGTATTGCCATTGACAAGCAGATGCTGACAGATACAGGCGAAACAGAGCTTTGCAATGCCGTGCGGCGGTGTGCTGAAAGCATGCAACCGGCCCACGACACAAACTGAGATGCGCCGGTATGCACTGTGACGCAACAAATGAGACCAACGTTCTGCCCCCGACGGGGGCGCGTGTGTTGGTTGCCATGAGCGGCGGGGTGGACAGTGTGGCAGCCGCCGCGCTGTTAACTCGGGCGGGGTATGTGTGCATGGGAGCAACCCTGCGCATGACCGGGGAGCCGCCGACCAAGTCGGTGTTTGAGCCCTGTTGCGGCATACAAGCCGTTGAAGATGCGCGACGCGTATGCGACCGCTTGAACATTGAACATCGGACTGTGCGCATTGTGGAGGAATTTGACCGGCACATTATCGCTCACTTCGCAGCACAATATGCCGCGGGGTTGACACCGAACCCGTGCATCCGCTGCAATCGCATGATCAAGTTCGGCCTGCTGTATGCCTATGCCAAGACATGGGGATTTGACTATATCGCAATGGGGCATTACGCACGATTAAGCATTCGGGGGGGCCGCATGGCCCTGCGACGCAGCACCCACCGCCCAAAAGACCAGAGTTATGTGCTTGCGCCGCTGACCCAGCCACAGTTGCGACGCGCATGTTTCCCGCTGGGAGAAATGAGCAAGGACGCCGCGCGCGCTGTTGCCGCCGAGGTTGACCCGGCCACAGGCGCCAAAGCGGAGAGCCAGGAAATCTGTTTTGTGGCCGACCGCAATTATGCGCGTATTGTGGAGGCGCGTCACGGCCCGGCAACGCCCGGCAACATTGTGGACATAGATGGCAACGTACTGGGCCGACACAAAGGCATTTACCACTATACCATCGGGCAGCGTCGCGGCCTCGGCATCAGTGCGCCACAGCCGCTGTACGTGATTGCCATGGACACCGTGACAAACACCCTTGTTGTGGGCCGCGACGAGCAGTCCTTATGCGCATCCTTTACAACAGGCCCGGTATTCCGGGGCGCGCTCGCGCCCGACGCAACGGTTTTTCGCGCCTTGGTGCAACTTCGCTACCGCCACACGCCCGTGCCCGGCACTGTCACAATAACAAAGGACGGCGCCGAGATTGAACTTGAAACGCCGCAACGAGCAGTTACACCGGGGCAGTGGGCGGTCTTCTATGACCCGGAAGACTATGTATTGGCGGCGGCGACCATTCGCTCGTTTGTGTTACCGAAATAGATACACTTGCCGTTATGTTATAATAACAGCATGAGGATTTTTATCGTTCGCCGCGAGTATAATGCTCCAACTGACGAACAACAATGGAGGTACTAATAAAATGGTGGGAGCGAAAACCATCGGATGTATCAATCATCCCGGAATAGAAGCAATAGGGCGATGTCGGCAATGCAGCAAACCCGTGTGCAGTTCCTGTGGCATACGTGGGCCGGCCGGTTTGTATTGCTCGGACATTTGCCGCGAAAAACATGAGACCTTTGTGCAGCGTGCCAAAGCACTGGATTTGGAACGCTCCACCCGACGGGGTCTGTTCTTTCATCTGCGAAACCTGCTCGGCAGTTTGCTTTTTTTGGCGGTGGTATTGTTTGCACTTGGGTTTACCGCCTCAATTATTTATATCCCCGTGTTGAGTGAAATAACCATGACGGTGCGGGGCTTTATCGGATTCTAACAGGAGGACAAGAACATGGACTTAAGTGGGTTGAAGTGGCCGATTATTATCGTGGTGATTGTCGGAATTGGCTTTCTTGCGTCCAGTCCGGGCGTGGATTACATGGTGCGCAATTTCACCCAGGCCGTGCCGGGCGAAGACCCGGATCGTGACAAGATTGATGAGGCCGGATTATCCCGTGTCGCCGGGTATTTGATGTATCTGTGGCGTTATGAAAGGGCAATGGCCGTCATGCAAATGGCCATTAACCGCTATGGCCCGCAGGGCGCCAATTATTGGCATAACAAATACCGTATCGCCCGTTGTCTGGACAGACTGCAACGGTACCGCGAGAGCCATGATGTGTTGCAGGAACTGATTCAGGCGGAGGCCAGCCAGTTTGATGATCGCGTGCCCAACAACGACAACCTGCGTTTGCGGGCAGCCAAGCTGAAGGAAGTACACGAACTGTAGTGGCTGGACACCATTCGGAAAAAGTGGCGGGGCGATTGCCCGTATTGGCAGCGCTGCAAGCCGGACGTCGCCGCCCCAGGTGTTTGTATGTTTACGAGCACGCCAAGGATTTGGGCGCCATTAAAGAGGCGGCCGCCACGATTCCCGTGGAACAGGTGAACCGAAAACGGCTGGACGATCTGTCTGCCGGCGTGAACCACCAGGGCGTGGTATTGCAGGCCGCGCCCCTGCCCGTGTTTCCGCTGGACGATTGGATGCAGCGCCATCCCGAACCGGAGCAGGCGCTGGTCATGTTGGATGGCGTGGAGGACCCGCAGAACTTCGGCGCCATTATACGCAGTGCCGCCGCCTTCGGCGCTGCAGGGGTATTATTTGCAAAAGACCGCGCCTCCCCCATTACAACGGCTGCCATGAAAGCGGCGGCGGGCGGCATGGAATATGTGGACCTTATACAGGTCACGAACTTGGCCCGTGCGCTGGAAACGCTCAAGAAGCAGGGATTTTGGATTGCGGCGCTTGCCGAAGATGCCGAACAACCGATTTGGAAAGCGGACCTGCGCGACCGCATCGCCTTCATCATTGGCAATGAAGGCACGGGTATCAGACGGCTTGTGAAAGAGCGGGCGGACTTTTTGCTTTCCATTCCGCTTACAAATGCCCTGCCCAGCTTGAATGCCTCGGTCAGCGCGGGCATCGCTCTGGCTGAATGGTCGCGGCAACGCTAGCCCGGATATTTCATCAGGTTTCGTCGTGAGCCTGTGAAGATTGCGCCAGAACAGGTGTTTTGCGCAGACCGCCGGCTGACAGCGTGTTATTACACGTCGAAGTCGGCGGGCAAGCAAAGTGCCTGATATGGTGTAAGATTCGCAGGCGCAACAGAAATCTTGTGAAATATGCGGGCGAGCCCAACAAGCGCAATATTTGTGTGGTTATCCTGCATCATGCTACTATTTTCATGGGGCTGCGACAACAAGTCACCAGATGCCGACACTAGCGGGCATATTTCACTGGTTCCGTCGCAAACCTGCACGGATTACGTCAGAACAGGTCCCTTGCGAAAACCACCGGCTGACAGCGTATTTGGAGTTCACGGACACATCGCAGGGCGGTTGCAAGGGCGTACAATGTGCGGGTACGGCGGAAACCTGATGCAATGTGTGTGTTAGCGGCATCGCAAGAAAGGAGATGTTTTCCATCATGCCTGCCTCAGCCACATTGTCCCGGACGGCCACCCTTGATGAAACAAGACGGTTCATGCACGACCGTCTCAAGAGCATTATTCCGGAGATTGAAATTGAAGCCAAGGTCGAATTGGCACATGCCATCATTGAGCGTAAACGCGAGATGAATGCCGTTATCCTGGGGCACAACTATATGGAACCGGCAGTATACCACAGCGTACCTGATTACGTCGGCGATTCACTGCAGTTGGCCAGCATTGCGGCGGAAACCGAGGCCGATATCATTGTGTTCTGCGGCGTCTGGTTCATGGGCGAAACCGCGAAGGTGCTTAACCCAACCAAAACCGTGCTGGTGCCGTCGGACAAGGCTGGCTGCTCGCTGGCCGAGGGCATTACCGCACAGGACATACAACAACTGAAAAAGCGGTTCCCCGAGGCCGTGGTCGTTACCTATGTCAACACCTATGCCGCCGCCAAAGGCGAATCCGATTATTGCTGCACCTCGGGCAATGCCGACAAAGTATTGCAAACCCTCATTGACCAAGGGCACAACCGCATCCTGTTTCTGCCTGATACCTATCTCGCCGCCAATACCGCCAATGAACTGCAGGTGCCGTATCTGAATGCACAAGAAGAGGATGCCGCATTCGAGGCTGTCCCGGCGGACCAACCCCTCGTCATCGGATGGAACGCCAAGTGCGAAGTGCATGAACTGTTCACACCGGAAGATGTGGACAATGTGCGCAGGCAATACCCGGACGCGGTTATCCTGGCACATCCCGAATGCCCGCCCGAGGTGATGGCCAAGGTGGATGTGGCGGGCAGCACCAAGAAAATGGTGGACTACGTCCGCGATGTGGACGCGCCGCGCTACGCCCTGTTTACGGAATGCACCATGGGCGATAATCTGGCCGCTGAATTCCCCCACCGCAACATGATTCGCGCCTGCACACTGCGCTGCAAACACATGAACTACATTACCCTCGAAGATACGCTGGCCGGGCTCGAAAAGCTGCAATACCAGGTGGAACTTGCGCCTGATCTGATTGAACGCGCCCGATTGCCCATTGAACGCATGATTGCCATACGTTGACGGGAAACTAACGCCGCGTGTCAAGAGTCTAATAGTACGAAGCCCAACATGACGTTGGAGCGTTTGCACCCATGCGTACCACCAGGTCTGTCGCCACAACAAAGTGGCGCGACATCCGTGGGCGGTGCAATAGGTTGATGCAGGATGTATACACGGAAGGGTCATGCTCATGAATGCCATCGCTTGTTTGGTTCTCGGTCATCTGTTTTTCTTTGCCGCAACGCCACCCCCCTGCATCCCGGAGGATGCCTGGGTCATGCAATCGAGCTCACGGATTGACGTGGGCGGCGATGTGTTGTCGCAACCGGATACGGACATTGACGGCTGGTACGCAATCACCCTGCCCAAAACGGTGCTTGCCGGGCTTGTGGATAATGGCATATATGAAGAACCGTATTTTGGTCTTAACTTAAAAGACATTCCGGGCTATCAGGATGGGCTCTGGCTGATGCAGGCCGCGGACAGCCCCTTTAGTGTGCCCTGGTGGTATCGGGTGGCCTTTGACATGCCCGAACGCAGCGATGACCGGGAGTATACGCTTCACTTTGACGGTATCAATTACGAGGCGAACATCTGGCTGAACGGCACGCAGATTGCCGACCGGGAATCGGTGATCGGCATGTTCCGCCGCTTTGAATTTCCCGTGACCGAGCACTTGCACTATGGCGGCCCAAATGTCCTTGCCGTCGAGATCATTCCGCCGGGCATCGAGCCGGAACTCGAACACGTCACCAAACAGATAGAGGCCACCACCGGCTGGGACGACCACAACCCGCAACCACCGGACATGAACATGGGAATATGGCAGCCGGTCTATCTTTACGAGCAGGGGCCTGTCAGCATTCGACACCCCTATGTGGAAACCGACCTTGATCTGCCCGATCTGGAACAGGCGCGGCTTACCGTGTCGGCGTGGCTGCGCAACAACACCGACCACGAGGTAACCGGAACGCTGGCCGGCGTGATTGACGACCGGGAGTTTTTCAAACAGGTCACGTTGGCGGCCCATGAAAAACGGGAAGTCTTCTTCCGACCCGACGGATTCGACATGCTGGTGGTGGACAATCCCCGCGTGTGGTGGCCCCATCCGGTGGGACCCCAGGAACTGTACGCGCTCGACCTCACCGTCACCGTCAACGACACCCTCTCGGACACGGCCAATACGGATTTCGGCATTCGCGACATCACCACCTATGTCACTGAGGATGACTGGCGCGGCTACATGGTAAACGGACACAACATACTGATCCGTGGCGGCGCGTGGATGACCATAGACATGCTGCTCAACCTGGATGATGACCTTTACGAGGCGTTAATCCGGTATGCCCGGGAGGCAAACCTCAACATGCTCCGTTCCGAGGGCTTTTCCGTCCGCGAACTGGACGCTTTTTACAGCCGGTGCGACCGGTATGGCGTGATGGTGACGCAACAGATTTTCGGGCGCAACATACCGGATGAAGACCTCGCCATCGCCTGTATTGAAGACATGATGCTGCGCATTCGGAACCATCCGAGTCTCGCACATTTTCTCGGGCATGACGAAACCTTCCCCACCGAAACGCTGGACGCCGCCTATCAGGAACTCATCGAAAAACATCGCATCAACCGCACGTATCAGCCCCACTCGGGCACCTTCAATATCGCTACCCGCGCGCGAACCGGCGGCACACGCACCGGCACACGCGAATTATGGACCTATGCCGGGCCGTCTCACTATCACCGTATCGAAGACCGCCAACACGACAGCGCATGGGGATTTGCCCAATCAGGCGGCAGTGGCGGCATTCTGGCCGCCCGCGACAGTATCCGGCAAATGATGCCCGAGGAAAAATACTGGCCCATCACGGACAACGAAACATGGTCTTTTCATACCGTGCTTCAGGGCATTGACTATTTCGACGCGGTGTTCCGGATGATGGAAACAAAATATGGCGCCCCCACCGACTTTGACGACTTCTGCGACAAACTTTATGCCATGAACTACAACAGCGCCCGCGGCATGTTTGAAGCATACGCACGCCACAAGTACGACGCCCTCGGCATCACCACATGGAAATACAATACCGCATGGCCCGCCGCGCTCACATGGCAATATGTGGATTGGTACAAACGCGCCTCAGCCGCGTACTACGGCGCAAAGAAGGCCTGCACACCGCTGCATGTGCTCTATGGCTACGACGACAACGGAATACACGTGGTCAACAGCTACTATCAACCCCTTGACGACCTGCAGGTGACCTGGGCCATATACGACCTCAACGGCGCCCTGGCGCTTCAATCCGAAGCCACCGTGTCCGTTGCATCAGACGGACGCACCCGCGTGGCCGACATAGACCCGCCCGCCGACATCAGCGACCCGTGGTTCCTCAAGTTGGCATTGCACAGCAGCGACGGCGAACACTTGTCTGATAATGTGTATTGGCTCTCTCACACCCCCGACGTCCCCGGACGCACCCGCCGATTGGAAGGCGTATTCGCCATTGAACCCGCCTCCACGGCGGATTTCACCGCACTCAGGTCACTCCCGGAAGTGACACTGAACAGCGCCATCGCCGAAGGCGTCGGGCAAGATGAACGCACCTATGCCGTCACCATCGAAAACCCCACCGAACACATTGCGTTCATGGTCGAGGCGGCCCTTGTGGATGACGATGCGCGCCGCGAACTCGCGCCCGTATATTGGAGCGACAATTTCCTTGTGTTGTTCCCCGGCGAATCCCGCGAACTCACCGCCGTAACCCCCGCAACCGACACGCCGCCCCGACTGCGCATACAAGGCTTCAACATCAAAAAGCAATACCACTGATTAACCCGGGATGCCACCCCCTCTCCCCCATGTGCTGGCCGCTCTGTAATGCACATTTGGGCGAGCACACACATGAATTAAAGTGAATGGCCAAGAGGATGAATATGGATGCCTGTTTCATTTATAGTATTTGGTAGCCTATTGTAAAATATTAGGGTGAAGTACAAATATCTGGCAACTGTTTATGAGATTATTGCCACTTGGAGATCATGGGTGTGGTCTGAAAGGAGATTAAAATGTATCGTCCCGTCGTACTCTTCATTTTATTTCTGATATTGTGTGGATGCGCCTCAACAAATCCATACACGAGATTCTACCGCGATTATTCCAAAAAGATTTCACCCGATAGCGTAGCAACACCAGATGACGAAGGTGATCCCATCGTTTTCCAAAGCAAAGACCCAATTGCTGATGAAAAGGACATGATGCGTAAAGGCTATACCCTCATTGGAGAATCCAGATTTAGAGGTAGCCGTCGAACAACACAAAACCGGAAGAACCTTGTAGAATCACATGCACGCCAAGTAGGCGCCGAGATTGCGTTTTTCTATGATGCTTACAGTCACACAGTTTCAGGGGTCAGAGAACAAACTGTACCTGTTGTCACGACATCTACTGCCACATCATATGAGACACAATCTCCTGTTTCACCGATGTCATTAGCTACGGGTGTACATCCTAGCATAACAAATCAAGCAAGAGGAAGTGGTACCGCCACACAAAGCACCGGGATTACGACAACACATGAAACACAGAAAACAGTATACGAACCGTATAGCAGAGATGTATATTCTCATAGAGCCAGTTTTTGGGTGCGCCTGACAATGCCTTTTGGTTTAGGTGCTTATTTGCACGATCTAACAGACGATATGAAACAAGCAATACAATCAAATCATGGCACTTTTGTTTCTATTGTCGTTAATGATACGCCTGCATTTGAATATGACCTGCTGGAAGGCGATATCATTAAGAAAATTAACGGAATAACCATTAGAAATAGCGAGCACGCATATCAGATAATTGGTGACAACATCGGTGGAACTATTGATCTGTCAATTTGGCGGCTAGGCAGTACTATATCTAAGACAATCCAACTATAAGGTGCGTTGGTAAGGGCACCGACTGAAAGCGTTTTAAGACACGCAAACAGTCCTGCCGTGCCCTTAGTGTATACCATGCTTTTGACTGCGCAAGCCATGCTTGCGCTTTTCCCTTTCTTTGACACGTATACCTCAGGCAAAATCGCATGGATATACACTATTCCTTTTCGTTCCCAAATTCCCAGAGGCTGTCTCAAGAATTCCCTGCACAAGAGAACAATGCTTGCTGTTCTGAGTTGGCGATGCTACTGGAAACATATTTTCAATTGTCACCGGACACTCATAATAGCTGCATGGCGCTTGGCGGCACAAAAATTGGCTTCATCGCCATTATCAGGCTATTGCCATTGGCACAGTCTGAACTCCCAAGAGCCTCTGACCTACTCGTTCCCAAATTCCCATTTGGGAACGCACTCTCTCTTGACATTCTATTTCCTCTTACCGCGCATCACTTGTCAGCACCACGCCCTGGCACAGAGGCTGCAAAGATAGTGTGTTGCAATTTCAAGTTTTTTTGGGGATTATTTTCCCCCGCCAAGGGTGCGTTATCCACAGCCTTTTCCACAACCGCAGTAATCCTTGTCGTAGGGTGTTCCGGAGATGAGAACGGCACGCATCAAAACAAGCAGTTTGCGCATCACGGCGCCCAGCGCAACCATGGGTTTCTTGCCGGAGAAGATGAGTTTGTCATAGGCAGCCTTTCCCGGTCCCGGTATGCGAGTCGAAGCCAGGGCAGCCATGTACAGTGCCTGTCGAACACGCGAGTTGCCCGACTTGGACATGTGGGGCCGGCCATAAATGCTGCTGCCGGACAGATAGAGTCGCGGATTGACGCCGACGAACGCGGACAGTTGACGGCCACGTTCAAAGCGTCGAAGATTGCCCACTTCCGCCAGGATGGTGTAGGCACTGAGAAGGCCCACGCCCGGGATGCTCACGAGCAGATCACAGTCACGTTTGAGGTCGGCGTCTTTGGACGCGAGCGTGCGCATCTGCTTTTCAACCGCCAGGATGTCGCGGTCAATCTGACTAAGCCTGCGTGCGGAAATCTGGCGCACCAGCCGGGTCTCGCTGGTACCGTCTTCCCGGTTCTTTTGGGCCACGCGTTCGCCAACCAGAAAGTCCCGATAGCGGTTGAGATCGCGCAGTTGTGCCCGTGTTGGCGTGAGTGGCTCGTAAGGCACAGGCCTGCGTTCAGCGCCGTAAAAAGCCAGTGCGCGGGCCTCAAGCCGGTCGGTTTTGTTGCGCAGCCCAAGGCTTTTGAGAAAGTTGGCCGTTCGTTGCGGGTTGATGATGGCGGGGGCCAGCGTGGTACGGCATTCGAGCAGCCACCGTGTCAGCTCCAGCGAATAGGCGCCCGTCGATTCCATGACAACACGGGTATCTGTCGCCGGTTTCCCGTGGGCGTTCACCTGCTCGTCAAGCCAGTCCACAAACTGGCAGGCTCCCTGCGGGCTGCGTTCAGAACTTTTGGCCGGTACCTCGCGCAGCGGCGTGTGCGGAAAATGCTGCCCGTCAAACACCACCGCGCCGTCAAAGGTCTTCTTGGCCACGTCAATCCCTGCCCAGTTCATTGTGTTTGCGTCCATGATATAATCCTTTCTGATTTTTGTGGCCACCGTGCCGTCCTTGCCATATACGGGCTTCGTGCCCAGGATAGTGTCCGGCTTTCATGGTGGACCACGCGGACGGGAGACGGGATGGCTCTTTGCATCGGGCTTACAATGGCCCGGTTCAACTTACGTCGCCGTCTCCCGTCCTATCTTCTCACATGGCCCTGTGAAAAGAATATCAGTGAACCCGCACGGTGCAGGTTATCCACTTTTCCACAGCAGTCCACAAAAGAAAAAGTACCAAATAGAAAAGGACTACTACGGCGGCGATCTTCGCTGCGCTGAAGACCCAAACAACTAAGACGCTTAACATACAAGTTGAACTTTGCCAACTATTGGGTTCCCAAATCCGAATTTTTGGGAACCAGCCTTTAAAACGCACAACCACATGATTTCATGCTCGTCCCAGAATGGGCTGTTTGGGGACGGGCTTG
>SKQZ01000174.1 GCA_007118765.1 Candidatus Hydrogenedentota bacterium | reverse complement strand
ATATCCACCCGTGCAACCTCGGCTTTCGGATTGTCAGGATCATTTTCCAGACGTTGCTTCACATATTTGCGAACCTGCAAATCTTTTTGCAACAACTCGGCGTAGTCCTTATCCGCATACCAAATGGACGACCAGTTTTGTATGACGCCCAAGCGGAAGCCGAAGGGATGTATCTTCTGACCCATGCGATTCTCCTCTATTCAGTAATGGTCAGGGTTATATGGCTGCTACGGTGACGGATGCGTCCAGCACGGCCACGTGGCATTGGCTGGTAGCGATAAAACATACGTCCTTCATCCACCATAATATTCTTGATAACAAATTCGTCCGTATCAACGCGGCGACGCACTTCGCGGGCGCGCCACTCGGCGTTTGCCACAGCGGAATCCAACAGTTTCTGCAGGGGTTCCGCCGAACGTTTCAACGTGAACTGCAAAATATCGCGTGCCTCAATAACGCGCTTGCCGCGGATCATGTCCGCCACAAGCCGTGCCTTACGGGGAGACACGCGCAAATTACTCACTTTTGCCCGGGCTTCCAACATTGCCTGGTCTCCTGTTATCTGCCGCCCGCGTGGCTGCGGTACGTGCGAGTTGGGGCGAATTCGCCCAATTTATGACCCACCATGTTTTCCGTTATGAATACCGGGATAAAGGTCTTGCCATTGTGTACGGCAAGAGTTAACCCGACCATATCCGGAATAATCGTGGAACGACGCGACCAAGTTTTAATCACACGCCGGTCGCGATCGCTTTGTTGCTTGAGCACCTTCTGCAACAGGTGATCGTCTATAAAGTAACCTTTTCTCAACGAACGGGACACCTGTTTTCTCCTTTACCTGTTATGCCCGTAAATTGGCTCTGTCTCTATCTGTAACCGGGACGACAATACCGCCGGTCAAAAAACGATAACGCGCATGCTTATGCGTTGCGCCGTCTGATGATGAACTTGTTGGACACCTTCTTCTTCTTGCGCGTCTTATACCCTTTGGTGGGTACGCCCCACGGGGTTACCGGGTGACCGCCGCCTGACGAACGGCCTTCACCGCCACCGTGCGGATGGTCCACGGGATTCATCACAACACCACGCACCTTGGGCCGCCGCCCCAACCAACGGGAGCGGCCTGCCTTGCCCAGGGATATGTTGCCGTGTTCTTCGTTTCCTACGGCGCCAAACGTTGCTTTGCATTCACCGAGGACGCGCCGCATCTCCCCGGAGGGCATACGCAACACAACGAACTTGCCTTCTTTGGCCAAGAGCTGGCATTTGTTGCCGGCAGCCCGCGCAATCTGGCCACCTTTTCCGGGCGTCAATTCCACATTGCTTACGACGCTACCCAAGGGCATATTCGCCAGGGCCATGGCGTTGCCCGGCTCGTATTCAGCGTTTGTGCCGCTCAAAATGGTTTGCCCTATCTTTATGGAGGCCGGCGCCACAATGTACCGCTTCTCGCCGTCGGCATAGACGACCAGCGCAATGTTCGCGCTACGGTTGGGATCGTATTCAAGCGACACGATCTTGCCGGGGATCCCGTCTTTGTCGCGTCGAAAATCCACCACACGGTACAATCGCTTTGCGCCGCCGCCGCGCCGCCGCAACGTAATGCGGCCATGGTGATTGCGGCCGCTGATACGTTTTTTCGGGCGCAACAGATTCTTTTCCGGCTTTTTGTCCGTCAGTTGCGAAAAGTCTGCAACGGTCATGGTGCGCCGGGACGGCGTATAAGGTTTAAATCTCTTGAGAGGCATTCTTTTATTCTCCGTCAGATCAGTTCGATTTCGTCGCCTGCACGCAAGGTAATAATTGCTTTTTTCCAGTGGGCGCGCCGGCCGTTGTTGCGCGTGCCAATCTGCCTGCGCATTTTTCCGCGACAGTTCATCGTATTGACAGACACCACCTTGATCTCTTCCTTGCGGAACATCTCCTCTATGGCGTCTTTGATTTGTCGCTTATTCGCCTTCGGGTTCACCCGAAAAACGTACTGGTTTGCCTTTTCCCGCAAAATCTGTGACTCTTCAGTCACGATGGGACGGTCAACAATCTTGTGATATTCCATCATTTTGTCAGTCGCTCCTCAAGTTTGCCAACGGCCTCTTTCTGGAGCACCACATGGCTTGCATGAATAACGTCCAGTGCGTTTAATTCGGCAGCCGTGCGCACTTTCACATTGGGAATGTTTCGCGAAGAAAGCAGCACATTACGGTCGTAATCGGCCGTAACCAACAAGGTGCGCCTTCTGTCGGGCGCCACGCTGTCCAGCATGTCGGCCACCGTCTTTGTTTTC
This sequence comes from Candidatus Hydrogenedentota bacterium, assembly GCA_007118765.1. Taxonomy (GTDB): domain Bacteria; phylum Hydrogenedentota; class Hydrogenedentia; order Hydrogenedentales; family CAITNO01; genus SLFT01. Next base: position 1,655 of record SKQZ01000174.1, on the reverse strand, counting down.
GGTTGTTCAATTGTCAGGGCATCCAGCACACACAACCGCTCGGAACGTGCCCGGTCACTCAGCAGCCCACACAAGGCCTTGCGCTTCATGGCCACGCTGGTATTGGGCCGATAGCTGCGGGGACGCGGCCCGAAGATGGTGCCGCCGCCGCGTAAAAGCGGGTCGCGCGTACTGCCGCGCCTTGCACGGCCCGTGCCTTTTTGACGGTAGGGCTTTTGGCCGCCACCCGCCACTTCGGCGCGTTCTTTGGTTTTATGGTTGCCTTGGCGCAAAGCCGCCATCAGGCCCACCACCACATCATGCACCAGCGTGTCGCTGACATTGACATCAAACACGGCGTCATTCGCTTCAACTGCATCTTGTGCGACGCCCTGCATATTTAGCGTTTTGAGGGTGACCATAACTATTTGGCTCCCTTCACAGTATGTTTGACCATAATCATGCCGCCATTAGCGCCAGGAACAGCACCTCTAATTACAAGCAGGTTCTTTTCCGGCATGACATCCACTATCTCAAGGTTTTGTATTGTTACACTGGCATTGCCCATGCGTCCGGGCATCTTCTTGCCCTTCACCACCTCGGACGGATCGGCACTGGCACCGACCGATCCCGGCGCCCGGTGAAAGTTCGACCCGTGGCCGCCGGGGCCACCGCCGAAATTATGGCGCTTTATGACACCTGCAAAACCACGACCCTTGCTTAATCCGGAGACATCAACACGGTCACCTTTTTTGAAGATGTCCGTGCCGACCTCATCGCCCGGCTTGAGCGCATCGTCATCATCCACTTTAAACTCTTTCAGTACGCGTTTTGGCGCGACACCGGCACGCTTAAAGTGTTGAAGCACCGGCTTTGTGCAGCGCTTCTCTTTCTTTTCGCCGAACCCGACCTGTACGGCCTCATATCCGTCATTGGCGCGGGTCTTCCGCTGGACCACCGTGCAGGGGCCCGCTTGAAGCAACGTTACGGGTATCCACCGGCCATCTTCCGTAAAGACACGGGTCATACCGAGTTTCAACCCTAACAAACCTTTCAGCATCATTCTTATCCTCACAACGTGACGTTTCATGAACACATCATGAACGCCCGTCTTGGCAAAATTACTGTTTGATTTCCACATCCACGCCCGCGGGGAGCACCAGTTTCATTAAAGCATCCACCGTGGTGGCGCTGGGCTCGAGAATATCAAGCAGTCGTTTATGCGTACGGCTTTCAAATTGCTCGCGAGATTTTTTGTCAACATGCGGACCGCGCAACACGGTATATTTCGAAATTGCGGTGGGCAGTGGGATAGGCCCACGCACACCGGCGCCTGTACGTTGCGCAGCCATCACGATTTCCGCTGCCGACTTATCCAGCAAGCGATGATCATAGGCGCGAAGTTTAATGCGAATTTTGTGGCCGGACGCCATGTTAACTCTCCATAACTATCGCAACAAAGGCCACGCGCTCCAAGCGGCACACCCATGTTGCTGCTGATGCAACCAAGCTTGGCCAGCGGCTTTCACTACGCTCGCCAAGCACCTTATCTTCTTATTCAATCACCTTCGTTACCACGCCCGCGCCGACGGTGCGACCGCCTTCACGAACCGCGAAACGCAATTCTTCGTTCATCGCGATGGGCGTAATCAGTTCGCCCGTGATCGTCACGTTGT
>SKQZ01000217.1 GCA_007118765.1 Candidatus Hydrogenedentota bacterium | reverse complement strand
TTATTGCAAGTGGCATGCCGTTTATGTACATCATCGGCGTGGCAGACATGGACTTTGAAATGAAATCGCGGCTGGGCATTCTCCTTTTCGGCTATTGCGGCATCGGACAGGGCATCATTTACGTCATGATGACGCCCATTATGGGCGAGATTATTGACTATGATGAACAACGAAGCGGTACCAGACGAGAGGCGCTGTATAATGGGTTAAGCGGCGTGACTTGGAAAGCGGCCATGACCGGCTCCATTTTCTTGGCCACACAATCCATGAATATATGGGGCAATTCCGTTGACAATTATCTCGGCGTACTGTTGGTAGGCCCCATTGCAGGCGCTTTCGCATTCCTCGGCATGTTTGTCATTGCCTTCTATCCGACTGTAAGGGCAACCCCCAAATAAGCGAAACCTGCGGGCAGCGTCGGGCGACGGCCTATTGCTGTGGAACAGGCAACAACAACGCGCTGGGATGGGCCGTCCCGGTATGCACACGGTTTATTGCGCGACGCATTTCTTCGCCGGGGGCCGGATGATCAGCGCCGGTGTTCGGGTTCACATCGAAACGGGGGTAATTGCTGCTCGAAATGTGCAGGCCAATGCGGTGCCCCGTGTTGAATATCCACGCCGTGCTCCAAAGGTCCACCTCGATCTCCACAATGTCATCGTGACCATTCAACGGCGGCGCAACCTGATCAAAACCCTTGCGTGTCTTCACGCGCCGGATATTGTCCAACACAAGAATCTCGCGTTCATCGCCATCAGGATAGATGTCCAGAAGTTTGGCGGTAAAATCCGTGTCCGGGGCATCTGAGGAAACAAACAGGCGCACCTGAACCCGCCCCACGATTTCCACGGGCGCATCCAGCGGCGCTGTGGCGAAAGCAAGCATGTCCGTGCGTGTTTCACTGTGCTTGCGTTGGTCATACGGGCCGGACACCAGGTTGGGAAGCAAATTTGCGCCGCCATGGGTGGGATAGGGATTGGTCGGATCAAAGGTAAACTCGTGCCACGCGGAAGGCGTTTCAGCCGCGTTCCGGGTCAACATGTCGTCGCCCGTCAAATAAAACGACGCTTCTTCCGTGGGGAACGGCGGCCATGCTTCCGCAGTGCGCCATTCATTTCCGGGCGCTTGGGGCGTGTCCGCCCCCAACACATAATAGTGCACCTTGGGCACATCGTCCAACGCATCGGATTGCCCAAGAAAATGGTAGGCAAAAAACTTGTCGCGAATATCGTTAACACTCAAGTCAAAACGGTTGTCATTCAACTTATAGTCTTCAGTTGTGTCTGCCCCGTGGGTTGCCCACGACATGACAAGGTAGTTCTTTCCCCGGGCACCCGGCCCGCCGCGCTCTTCCCGGGCAACAAAGGCGTCAATGGTGCCCTGGCTGAATATGTCATACCATCCGTTTACAAACAGACCCGGCGCCGTAATTCTGTCGGCTGCTGCAACGGTGTTGTAATAACTCCAAAATTCATTGTAACGCGGAATATCGCGATAAATCTGGATCGTTTGCGGTTGTCCGATGGCGGCCAGCCACCCTTCAACCAGATTTTTACGGAACACCCCGCCCAGATAGACCACATCATGATAGAAGTTTGACGGCGACATCCGCAGGTATTGTGCCTGAATACCCGTGGTGGCCGGTGCAAGCAGCACTTGCGTCATGGCCAGAGCCGATGTTCCGGTGGTGCCGATTTTGCCGTTGGACCATTCCTGTTTCTTAATCCACGCCACCGTATCCGCGCCATCGGTAACGCCGGGACGCCAGCCATCGTAATAAAATACGTGCGGTTCGCCCTCGCTGTTCATCATGCCGCGGATATCCTGAACAACGGCGGCAAATCCCATGCGAACAAACGCGTTCATGTTTTGATTGCGACTGTAGGTGCTGCGCACCAGTATTGCGGGGAACGGTCCCTCGCCGTCAGGCAGGTGTACATCGGTGGCAAGTCGTGTGCCATCGGTCATGGGCGCCATGTGGAAGGTGCGCGTACCCAGCGTTGTGCGCTCCCGAAGAAACGCCTCCGCGTCAACCGTCCACACCATACACAGGGCAAGTGCAATTGCCACCACGGTATGTCGTCTATGCACCATAGTAACCGCCTCCTCCACGCATAACGCTTACATAAAAACACTACCGATCGCGTCGGCTAAGACCTTCTACCACAGGGGAACGCCCGACAACACACAATATAGGCCGCTTCTATTGCGTACCGGACAACAACGCCTGTATGTCCGGGTCATTTATGTTCTCCTGTGTAATCACGTTCACCCCCGTGTCCACGCGCTTTGGAACGGGATTGCCTTGAATGGCATCCACAACCGCGCGCACCGCTTCATTACCCATCTTAAACGGGTCCTGCACCAGCAAGGCCTGAATCACACCGTCTCTGAGCGCCGTGAGCTGCTCGCCGCTTGCATCAAAAGCAACCATTTTCACATCGCCCACTTTCCCGGCCGTCCTAAGCGCCTGTGCAGCGCCAATGGCGCCCGGCTCATTGGCGGCAAAAATCCCGGCGATATTCGGGTGGGCCGTCAACATATCGGAGGTAACGTTCATGCCGGTGGCAGCATCGCTTTGACTGTAGTTCACGGCAACCAGACGCACATCCGGGAACTTTGGCAACTCCTCGCGAAATCCCTGCTCGCGCAGTTCGGAGGTGGCCGCGCCCGGCACAAAGGGAATTAACCCGACGTCGCCCGCTCCCCCAATCAAATCCGCCAAGACCCGAACGGCAATGGCGCCGCCTTCGATATTATCCGTGGCAACCAATGACTTTGGTATGTCTGAATTGACATCTGAATCCACCATCACCACGGGGATACCGGCCCGGTCGGCCTGTTCCACTACGCTAATCAACGCATTCGCATCACATGCCGCCAGTACAATGCCGTCTACGCCGCGCGTGATCATATCCTGCACGATGTTGATTTGTTCGTCAATCTCGGTTTCACGGGCCGGTCCCTGCCATAGAATACGGGCATCCAGCTCCGCTGCGGCTGCTTCCGCGCCCGCTTTCACGGATATCCAGAACTGATGTGTCAACCCCTTGGGAATCACGGCAATATCCAGATGCTGCGTTTCCGGTGACGCCTCCGGCGATTCCGTCGTGGGCTGCGCAGGTCCGCCACAACCAAAATAAAACACCATAGTCGCTACCAACACAATCATTATGATGCGCTGCATGTTGATTCTCCCTGTAAATAGCATTTGCTGAAGGATAGCATTAAACACGAGTTCTTGTTCGTCAACGCGGAATGCGATATCGTTCCCGCGTGTCTTCCACTTCTATGCCGATGCCGTTGGCCGTAACACCGATAAGGCGCACCCGGGTTCCCGGGATGGTTTCGCCAACGTACACTTTTTTAAGGTTGATAATGGCCATTGGTTCCGGATGATCACGACTTGCTTCGCGTAATACATTCAAACGCAAATTATCCAAACGCAACCGACTCCGATCCTGTGCCGATAGTCGTTGCAATCGCTCAATGTCCACCGGAAGCGATTCCTGTCGTGGTTGTGGCGGAGACATCGTAACAGGGGTCGAGAAGGAAGGTGTTTGACTCGGTATTATGTCCGTGCGTTCAGCCACCTGTATATTCCTGTCCGTTTGTTGAGTGGGCGCCGCTGGAATATGGGAAGCAGGAACCGGCGCCGTTTCTTGCGCTGGCGGCGACGGTAATGGTGCAGGTTCCGGCACAGGCGCTGGTTCCGGCGCAGGCGCAGGCGCGGGCGGAGGCACAGGCTCTGGCTCGGGTTCCGGCGCGGGTGGCAGCGGCGGCGGCACAGGCTCTGGCTCGGGTTCCGGCGCGGGTGGCGGCGATGGAGGCGTTGGCTCTGGCTCGGGTTCCGGCGCGGGCAGAGGCGGCGGAGGCACAGGCACAGATTCAGGTTCCGGCGCTGGTGTAGGCGGTGGAGGCGTTGGCGCAGGCTCGGGTTCC
>SKQZ01000377.1 GCA_007118765.1 Candidatus Hydrogenedentota bacterium | reverse complement strand
TGTTGGATGCAATCCAGCGCGCACAGGATACGCCCGGGGAACGGGAAGCATTTTGGCGCGCCTTGGCCGATGCGCATCCGAAAGCCGCCGCGCCACGATACTATTTGGGGGGAGCGTTGACCGATGCGGGCGATACGGAAGCCGCGCTTGACGCCTACATAGACGCCCTGCGCCTGGACCAGGAACACACGGCGGCGCGGGAAGCGTTGCACCGCATGTTAATGCAGGAAGAGTGATTCCCCCGTCGGCACGCGGTGTTTGCGACCGCCGTGGCCCGTGCCCGGTGTGCGGCCGATGCTGCGAATGCGCGCTCCCATGCACGCATGGCAATCCCGTGCCGTTTCCTGAATACACGCCTTGGCGGGATATATCTCGTACAGGACGCGGTACTGCGGCGGGGTCATGTTCGGCATTAGAATGTTGGCGCCCCGCAACAGGCCGAGTTCGCGGCCATTGGCCAGATTAAGCGTCGCAAGGGCGGTGGTGCTGGGCAGGTTTGCTTCCGGGCAGACCAGCCGCGTAAGCGCCACAACCTTATACGTCATGAGCTCGGTGTTGGGAACCTGTTCGTTGGCGGGCGCGGCAGGCATCTTGTCTTCGCCCAGAGGGGTGTGTGGGTGGGCGATGTACGGACCTACGCCCAGCATGTCAAGGTCAAGTGCGCGGAACAGGTCTATGTCTTGCGCCACGGAGGCATAGGTCTGGCCCGGAATGCCAATCATCACGCCGCTGCCGGCCTCATAGCCCAGCGCCTGCAAGCGCCGCAAAATAGCGGGACGGTCGCTGACGGTCTTGCCCTTTGCAGGGGGGTGGATACGGGCATACAATTCCTTGTTCGACGTCTCAAACCGCAACAAATATCGGTCGGCGCCCGCTTCGCGCCATGCGGTTAAATCGTCGTCGTCGCGCTCGCCCAAACTGAGCGTGACGGCAAGCCCGGTCTCCGCCTTAATTGTTTGTATCAGGTCCGTCATCCATGCGCGGGTGATACCGAAGTCCTCGCCCGCTTGCAGCACCACGGTGCCATACCCGAATCCCTTGGCCTGGTGCGCACAGTCCATGATTTCGTGCTTTTCCATCCGGTAGCGTTCGATCTGCTTGTTGTCCGCACGCAGGCCGCAGTAGGCGCAATTACGCGCACACCGATTGGAAATCTCGATAAGGCCGCGCAAATGAACTTCATCGCCCACATAAGCGCGCCGGGTTTCATCGGCCGCCGTCCACAATGTTTCCAAGCGTGTTTCGTCTGTCTCGCGCAGCCAACCCTCCAATGTTTCGAGGGACATATTCAAAAATGCCGTATCCATGGATGAAGGTGCTCTCCGTCTATAAGTGTGTTGCTTGTGTCAACTCTGTTGCGTTCACATCACTGTCATGAAATAATACGTTCCTCGCTCTTGAATAATTCCAGTGCAGCGGGAAAAGGTTCAAGTGCGCGCTCAAAAATGCCGAGGCTGTAGGCGATGGCAAGACCGTAATTGGTGACGGGTACGCCGGCCTGTCGGCACTTGAGAATACGACTGAGCATGGCCCGGCGATTGGTGACGCAGGCGCCGCAATGTATCACCAGTTTATAGGAGTCCAAGTCAGGGGGGAAATCGTGTCCCTGCACCACGTCAAAGGTCATTTTGCCGCCCACATACTGCGTAAGCCAGCGCGGAATCTTTACGCGCCCAATGTCATCGGCGATGGGATGATGGCTGCACGATTCGGCAATCAATACCTTGTCGCCCGGTTGCAGTTGGTCAATCGCGAGTGTGCCCGCAACCTGTGCCACCAAATCGCCGCGATACCGTGCAAAGAGGATCGAAAAACTGGTCAGCGGAATTTCGGGCGGCGTGTCAGCCGCCACTTTCAGAAAGGCTTGCGAGTCGGTCACCACCAGTTTGGGCGGACGATTCAGACGTTCCAGCGCGTCGCGCAGCTCCCGTTCTTTTACCACCATGCAATAGGCATCGCCGTCCAACAGATCGCGGATGCTCTGCACCTGCGGCATGATAAGCCTTCCTTTCGGGGCTTCCTTGTCTATGGGAACCACAAGCACGGCCAATTCGCCCGGACCGACGAGGTCACTGACAATGGCGGGATGCTCAATGAAATCGGCGGGCGCCGCGTCAAGAAGGGCCTGACGAAAATCGAGGATGCCGTTGCCCTCGGAAGCCACCGTATTGACGGTGCGCACCTTCTGTGCGGCCAGTTGCTCCAACAGCGTGGATGCCGGCGCGGCCAGATCGGCTTTATTAAACACCGCCACCACCGGCACATTGCGTTCCCGCAGTTCACGCAAGATGTTTTCTTCAAAAGAGTCCCAGTGGCCGGCGTCGCAAACGATCACGCCCAGGTCAACCCGGTCAAATACGGCGCGGGTACGTTCCGTGCGCAGCGCGCCAAGTGTCCCTTCATCGTCAAGACCGGCCGTGTCAATGAACAGCACCGGGCCAAGGGGCAATAGTTCCATGGGTTTCTCGACCGGGTCGGTGGTGGTGCCCGCGAAATCGGAAACAATGGACACTTGTTGTCGTGTCATGGCATTGAGCAAACTCGATTTGCCCACATTGCGCCTGCCAAATATGCCGATGTGCAACCGCATGGATTTGGGTGTGCTGCGCATGGCGTTTATCCTTTGCTTTGCCGTGGGTTTCGCCCACGTATACGGTTTACTGCTGCGGCAAGATGCCGCCGGTCATTACCCGGCATGTTTCCAAGTGCTGTTCGTAATGGCAACCCATCAACAAACAATTCGAGACGTCAACGACACGTTAAAACCCCAGACGGCATACGGCTTCGGGCGACACCAGCGCATCGTAGGCCGCTTCTGTCAGCAGTTTGTGTTCAAGCACATAATCGCGGATGGATTGGTTTGCGCTTTTCGCGGCGGTTGCAATGGCCGCGGCGCGTTCGTAACCGAATTCCGGGACAAGCGCGGTGACGGCGGCGGTTGCGCTTGCCACATGAGCGCGGCATCGCGCTTCGTCCGCTTCCAGTCCGGTCACACACCGCTCACGCAGTAGCTGACAAGCATTCGCGAGAACATCGCAACTGCGCAACAGGCAGTCGGCGATAAGCGGCATGAATGCGTTTAACTCAAGATTGCCCTGGGCACAGGCCATGCCGACGATCTGGTCGTTGCCCATGGCCATCATGGCGGCCTGGCTGACCGCTTCGGGTATCACCGGGTTAACCTTTCCGGGCATGTTGGATGAACCGGCCTGCAAGGGCGGCAACCGGAGCTCGCCAAGCCCGGCATCCGGTCCCGAGGCCATGAGCCGCAAATCGCCGCTTACCTTCAGCAGCGATACGGCGCACGCCTTCAGAATGCCGGATACCTCGGCGAAAACGTCCGTGTTTTGCGTGGCGTCCACCAGATTCTCCGCACGAGCAAAGCCGATGCCGGTATGTTCACGCAACGCATCCGTTGCGCGGAAGATGTAGCGGCGTGGCGCGCCCAGTCCCGTGCCGATGGCTGCGCCGCCCAGATTGACGACGCGCAACCGCTCTTCACACTTATACACACGCCAGCGGTCGCGGGCGAAAGCCTCGGCAAAGGCGCTCATGGAACGGCCCAGCGTGGTGAGCACCGCGTCCTGTAATTCGGTGCGTCCCACTTTTACCACATGGGCAAAGGCCTGTTCCTTTTCCTGGAACGCCTCCTGCAATCCGACCAACTGTTCTTCCAGTCGGCGCAACAAACGGATGGCCGCCAGTTTCAGCGCCGTGGGATACGTGTCGTTGGTGGACTGATGCCGGTTAATATCGTCCAGCGGCGAAATGCGGTCGTACTGCCCCGGTGCTGCGCCGAGCAGTACAAGGGCGCGGTTGGCGATGACCTCGTTCACGTTCATGTTGGTGCTTGTGCCCGCGCCGCCCTGCAACGCGTCCACAATAATATGTTCATGAAGCAGGCCGGCCTCCAGTTCGTGACACGCCCGAAAAATGGCGTCG
>SKQZ01000142.1 GCA_007118765.1 Candidatus Hydrogenedentota bacterium | reverse complement strand
TCGGCGGTGACGGTTTACGAAACAACAGCACGCGCCATCTCTGAAAGTGAACGGGATGCCCTGCGGGCTTTCGAACCGGAATGCATCGTGTTTTTTAGTCCCTCCGCCGTACGCGCCTACATTGCGAGTGGGGTACATGCGGCATTGATGCAGGACAATCAACGGGTGTTGTATGCTTCAATCGGTCCGGTTACCACCGAGGCCTTGCGCGAGGAGCAGTGTGAACCCATTGTTGAAGCGGCACAGCAAAACGAATCAGCACTGAAAGACGACATAATCGCGTATTACGAAGAATAGCCGCCATAGGCGGTGGAGATTGCTAATGAATCTCTTTTTACCGTGTGTACTATCAACAACATAAAGGTATCGTCATTGCGAGCGTAGCGACGCGATCGGGCTTCATCGTCGTTGCGAACAACGTGACGCAATCTCATGTCCCAGATTGCCGCGTCGGGCTGTCGCCTTCCTCGCAAAGACGATTGTGTTGCTGTGATAGGATATTCATTAGATGAATCGCCGCCGGAGGCGGTGGTGACTCACGGAGATGCCAAGATGCGCGCACTGCTTATATCAGCCAACATGGAACAAATCAACATGCCGGTTTTGCCTTTCGGGCCGGCGTGTGTCGTTTCGGCGGCACAACAGGCCGGACACGATGTCACCTTGGTTGACCTTATGTTTGAGTCGGATGTTAACGCCGTGCTGGGCGAGGCCATTGCGGCCTTGCGCCCCGAATGCATTGGCATATCAGTGCGGAATATAGATGACCAAAACAGCGAGGCGCCGCAATTCCTGCTCCGGGACATCCGCGATGTTATTGCTTCCTGTCGGACGCTCTCTGATGCGCCGGTGGTTGTGGGCGGCGCGGGCTACAGCATATTTCCTGAAAGCGCTCTTGACTATCTTGAGGCGGACATGGGCATTGCGGGCGAAGGGGAGGCGGCGTTCCCCATGCTGTTGTCATATTTGGAGTGTGCGAAGGACGTGGCCGAAATCCCCGGTCTCCATATTCGGGGCGGTAGAGTCTGCAAACCTCGGGCCCATATTCAACAGTTGGATGCCTTTGAACTGCCCAAGCCCGAATTGTTGGCTGTGTCGGCAAATAAAAACCCCGACCCTTGGATGCCTGTCCAAACCAGACGGGGCTGCCCGTTCCATTGCACCTATTGCACCACGCCGACCATTGAAGGCGCACATTTGAGGAAACGCAGACCGGAACAGGTGGTTGCGTGGCTTGGTGACTGGGTTGCGGCGGGATATCGGAATTTCTTTTTTGTGGACAATACCTTTAACTTCCCGCCTTCTTATGCCAAGGAACTGTGCCGCCTTATGATTGCCAATAAACTTGATATTCAGTGGCAGGGCATCATTTATCCCCAAAAGGTGGATGCCGAACTGGTGCAGCTTATGGCCGAGGCCGGTTGTGTGCATGTAAGTCTCGGCTTTGAGAGTGGTTGCGAGCGTATGTTGCGCAACTTGGACAAACATTTCACGCCGGAAGAGGTGCGCGTTATTGCAGCGAGGTTAGGCGATTGTGGTATTGAACGGATGGGGTTCTTGTTGCTTGGCGCTCCCGGCGAGACCAGAGAATCCGTGGAAGAAAGCCTTGCGTTTGCTGATTCGTTATCCTTGGAGATGCTCTCGGTAACGCCCGGCGTCAGGATTTGCCCGGATACACCGCTGGCAGTCACCGCGGCAGCAAACGGGGCCGTTTCCCGGCAGGACAATTTGTTGTACCCACGCTTTTATTTGGAGGACAATGTAGCGGAGTGGCTGCCCACCTATTTGAAACAATGGGCTGCCGAGCGTCCTTATGTGCTTCTGTAGGCATGTGGCCAATGCGTGTGGTCGCGGCCCTGTTGTTCGGTGTTGCATGGGAATATGTATATGCCTGACAGGTGTTGAGGGCGAAAGCCTGTACATATTGTGCTCGCACCGCATGCAAAATAAGGAGTGGTATGAATCAAGCGCCCAACAACCAAGAGATGTCCGGATCAGAAACCAAGACGCCTCCTCACGCACCTTCCGCGGGAATCCGTGCGTGGCCTGTTTTTTTGATTGCAGCAGGTCAGCTAATAGCCACCGTGCTATTTTCGCGGTATGGCACCACCAATATCCAAAATGGGGTTGCCTTGGGCGGCATCCCGTTGGCGGCCTTGGTGCTGACGCTTGTTTGGTGGTTGGCCGCCAGTAAGGTTCCGTGGTGGAATCGTTTCGCGGGCGTACTGCTTTTTGCCGGGGCAATAGCCGCCGTGCTCTTTTCACAACGTTCCGTTGAGATGGGCGCGTTATTGCTTGCCGCGGCGTTGCCGTACATGATTTATGGCGTTGCGGTGGTGTTAGCGGCGACATATCCCGTGCGTTGGGCCACGAAGCGGTGGGTTCTGCTGGTCATGCTGCTGTGCTGTACAATGGTCTTTTGTGCGATGCGTGTGGACAGCATTGCGGGTAATTTGAGGCCGGTCACCTCCTGGCGTTGGACGCCCACAGCCGTGCAGCGGTCAGTATCGCTGGCGGAGTTTCTTGCCCAAGAAACAGCGAATGTTCCTCAGACGGCGGGGGAAGATGACTGGCCCGACTTCCTGGGCGCTAATCGCGACGGGTACGCGCGGGGAGTGCGTTTTTCCACTGATTGGGAAACCGAACCACCCCAAGAGGTGTGGCGGCGTCCCATTGGCCCCGGCTGGTCGTCTTTCATTGCCGTGGGTGATTACCTGTTCACACAGGAACAGCGGGGCGAGAACGAACTGGTAACCTGTTATCGTGCAGATAACGGAGCGCCGGTATGGCAAAACAGTATTGAGGCGATGTTTGAAGACGCCATGGGGCTGGGACCCCGCGCCACGCCCGTTTTTCATGAGGGCCGGCTTTATACGCAGGGCGGCGCCGGTATCCTTCAATGTCTGGATGCCGCCACCGGAGAGACGCTATGGCTGCGTGATGTTGCCGTTGATGCCGATACGCGTGTGCCCGGCTATGGATTCGTGAGTTCGCCCTTGGTCACGGATGGTCTTGTAGTGGTATTTACCGGTGGCGATGACGGCAGTAACGTCATCGCATATCATCAGGAGGATGGCGCGGTCGTGTGGCAGGCCGGACGGCGTGCCGCGGGGTATTGTTCGCCCCAGCCCGGCGTGGTGGCAGGGGTGCCGCAAATTCTGATGGCAAGCAATTTTGGCATACAGGCTTTCAACATCCCCGATGGCAACGTATTATGGGAACACCATTGGGATATTCGCACCAACCCGCGATGTGTGCAGCCGGTGGTCAAGGACAATGCGTATGTTATGTTCGGGGGCACCGGCACCAGCGGTTCGCGTCTGTTGCAGGTGCGTTCTGTGGATGATGGCTGGCAGGTCGAGGAACAATGGTCAACGCGACAGTTCCGGCCATACTTCAACAACGGCGTTTTATATGACGGCCACTACTATGGATATGACGGCGACCGACTGGCCTGTTTGGACTTGGAAACGGGCGAACGGCTTTGGGCGGGAGAACGATATGGCGGACAGTTGTTGTTTGTCGAAGACATGGCGTTGCTGCTCGTGTTAAGTGAAAGCGGTCATGTGGCGCTTTTACGAGCGACGCCGGAACGGTTCGAGGAAGTAACCCGTTTTCACGCGCTCACCGGCAAAACCTGGAACCACCCCATTGTTCACCGGGGCCGCTTATACGTTCGAAACGCTGAAGAAGCGGCCTGTTTTGAGTTGCCACAGGCGACAACGCCCTGAACCACGGCATTCCCCGAACAGGATGCCCACGCGCTGCACAGGTCTGCTTCTTTCTCACAGTACAAGCAATTTGGTATACTAGCCTGGATAGTTCACCAAGTTTCGTCGTGAGCCTGTGAAGATTGCGCCAGAGCAGGTGTTTTGCGCAGGCCGCCGGCTGACAGCGTGTTAGTACACGTCGAAGTCGGCGGGCAAGCAAAGTGCCTGATATG
>SKQZ01000084.1 GCA_007118765.1 Candidatus Hydrogenedentota bacterium | reverse complement strand
TGCAGTATAAGATAAGCGAGCGCTCCTTATTTCGAGAGACCTTTATGACGCCCGAGTTTCGCAAGGCCATGCAGGAGGCGCTTGAGGCACAGAAGAACACCCCGCCCACGAACCGTGAACAAGAAGACAAACGGGACTAATCGCGTTTTATTGCCGGATAGTGGTCGGCGACATAGCGGTCAATCAATTCAAAGAACGCCGTTGAAATGGCCGTTTCGGTTCCTTGAAGGGACGCGATTTTCGTGCCGTCCGCATACACCGGACATACAGGTGTTTCATGATTGCCCGGGAGGCTGATGCCGATGTTGGCGGCTCTCGATTCGCCCGGCCCGTTGACAATGCAGCCCATCACGGCGACATGCAGCTGTTCCACCCCATCGAACTGCGCACGCCATGCCGGCAATCGTCGCCGGATATAGGCTTCGGTGTCTGCCGCCAATGTTTGAAATGTCGTGCTTGATGTGCGACCGCATCCGGGACAGGCCGTAACAACTGGCGCAAACTGGCGCAAATCGAGCGCTTGCAGCAGCTCTTGGGCAGCGTATACCTCTTCGCAGCGGTCTCCGCCCGGTTGTGGGGTCAGCGAAACGCGGATTGTGTCGCCAATGCCCTCTTCGAGCAATACGCTCATGGCGGCGGCACTCCAAATCATGCCTTTCATGCCCATGCCCGCTTCGGTCAGGCCAAGATGGAGGGGCTGGCGGGTGTGCTTCGCCAGTGTGCGGTAGAGCGTAATCAGGCTTTTCGGGCGGCTGCTTTTACAGGAAAGGACGATACGGTTTTCCGACAAGCCGATTGCAATTGCTGCCTCGGTTGCGTGAAGCGCGGATTGAATCATGCAGTCATTCAACACGGCATCAGATGAAACGGGCGTTGCGGCGGCGGCATTTTCAGCGAGGGCTTGTTGCAACCGCGTCTGGTCTAACGAACCGGCGTTCACACCGATGCGCACGGCTTTGTCATGATCCCGGGCAATGGCGCATATCGTCGCGAAGCGTTCGTCCCGTGTGGCGCCCCGGCCTACATTGCCGGGATTGATGCGGTACTTTGCGAGCGTTGCGGCGCATTGCGGGTGATGTCGCAACAACGCATGACCGTTATAGTGAAAGTCACCGATTAGCGGCAGATCGTACCCTGCATCTTGTAATTGCCTATTGATCTCTGGCACGGCCTGCGCCGCTTCTTCGGTGTTTACCGTGATGCGCACCATCTCTGCGCCCGCATCCGCCAACGCCTTTGTCTGAGACACCGTGGCGTCAATGTCACACGTGTCCGTATTGGTCATTGCCTGTATACGCACCGGGGCGCCGCCGCCAAGCTGGAGGCCGCCGACGGACACGGGAAATGTGTGTTTGCGTGTGGTCATCGTAGTTCCTTGTGAACGCGCTTATTGAGACGTATGATAGCATATTGTGCAGGCGCGCTTTTGCAATTGAACAAAAGACTGCGTCATACTCCCCCGCGTACACTGTGTAATAACCCTTGAGGAGCAACCGAATGATTAAGACGCGTATTACCGAAATGCTTGGCATAAAACACCCCATATTACAGGGGGGGATGCAATGGTTGGCAAAGGCGGAATTGGTTTCCGCCGTGGCCAATGCCGGCGGCATGGGGTTCATTACCGCCGTGTCGTTTGCGTCGGCGGAGGACCTGCGCGCTGAAATACGCAAGACCCGCGACATGACGGACAAATCCTTTGGCGTGAACGTTTCCATGCTGCCGGTGATTATGCCGGGCGATTTGACCGAGGCCTTTTTTGACGTGGTGTGCGAGGAAAACATTCCCGTGGTGGAAACGGCGGGACGCAACCCCGAACCTTATGTGCCCAAACTGAAGTCAGCCGGCGTAAAACTCTTTCACAAGGTGCCCGCCGTCCGCTTTGCACACAAAGCGGAGTCTATCGGCGCGGACGCGGTAATCCTGGTGGGGTTCGAGTGTGGGGGACATCCCGGCATGGACGATGTGCCTTCGCTCATCATACTGCCAAAAGCGGCGCGAGAACTCAGCATACCGGTCGTTGCGGCGGGTGGTTTCTGTGATGGCCGCGGCTTGGCGGCGGCGCTGGCTTTGGGCGCCGAAGGCGTGCTTATGGGCACACGGTTTATGGCGACACACGAAAGCCCGATGCACGATAACTTCAAAAGCTGGATGATTGAGGCGAAGGAAACGGACACCATGGTGGTGGAGCGTTCCATCCGAAACGCGGCACGCATCATGAAGAATGAAGCGGCGAAAACCGTTGCCAAGATGGAAGCGGAGGGGGCCACACTGGAGGATTTATTGCCCGTGATTGCGGGGCGCGTGGGCCGCGACGCCTACCTCAGCGGCGACATAGACCTCGGAACCATTGCCTGTGGTCAGGTGGTGGGCCGCATTCAGGACGTCAAGTCCGTACAAGAACTGATGGATGATATCATCAGCGAGGCGGAGCAGACGATACAGCGGTTAAACAATGTTTCCGGGCTTCCTGATTAACTGCTGTTTGCCCGCACGTGTATTCGGCGGCGTAGAGCCACATATTTATCATCCCGTTGTTTCTTTTGGATAATTCGGCGAATGCAAAATGGAATGCTTTCGCAGAGCGAGTTTCCCGTTCTTGACCCACGCGTCCCCGCGTGGTTCGAGGTGTTCTATCATGCGATTGCGCCACAAACGCAATTGCGCGCTATGGTCCGCATGCCCTGCCAAGTCTCTTGTTTCCCCGGGGTCGCTGTTGAGATCAAACAGCTGCTCTTCGCCGTCATAGGCATTGAAAATGTATTTCGTTTTTCCGTCGGTTAATGCATTCCAGTGGTTGCGCACGTGGTAGCACACATCGTGTTCAAGGTCTATGTAAGTGCGCCAGTTGTCGTTATTTCCTCGTGTCAGGGGCAACATGCTTGCACCTTCCACCAAGTCCGGAATGGGAATTTCCGCGGCTTCCAGAAACGTGGGGAGGATGTCTCGAATTTCGACAGGCTCGGTCAAGACTTGTCCCGGTTGTCCTCCCAGTCCTTCGGGCCACCGCATTAGCATGGGGATATGGGCGGACGCTTCATAGGCATAAGATTTCCGCCAAAGATGATGGTCGCCGGTCATGTCGCCATGGTCAGAAGTAAACAGTATAAGCGTGTTTTCCAGCCAACCCCGTTTTTCGAGGGCTTCGAGGGTGCGCCCGATCTGCTCATCTATAAACGATACCGCGCCGTAATAGCCCTGTCGGGAATGCCGCACCTGTTCTCCGCCCATGTCCCCGTGCCAGATGTTGAAGGTATCATCGCTGCGTTCGCGGTAACGGTTGGCCCAATCGCCAATAAACGGCTCGGGCAGGGCGGCGTCCTCGTAATAATCCATCCAACGCTTGGGCGGATCGTACGGGCTGTGGGGTCGTGCGAAGGACACTTTCAGAAAGAACGGTTCTGGGCGGTCATACCCTTCCAGAAAGTTTACCGCCACGTCGCCCATCCAGCGGGAGGGGTGCAGTGCTTCGGGCAACGCATACACAGCGGCGCGATAATCGTTCCAGCCGATGCCCGTGGCGTCCGGGTCGAGGGCGGGCGCTACAGAGGCAAACCATGACCGGTAATCGCTGCGAAAGTCTACACTTTGCTCGCGCCCGGACTCATCCAGAATTGTTCGGTGGAATCCATGCAGATGTCGTTGCGGCGACCAATGCATCTTTCCAATGCCCAGTGTATGGTATCCTGCGTCGCGCAATAATTGGGGCATCTGCACCGGGTATGAATGTGCCACCCGCGAGTAGCCCAACATGCCATGCCCCCAGGGTGACATTCCGGTCAGCAGCGCCGCCCGTGCCGGTGTGCAGGTTGGTGTTGAGGAGTACGCCCGCTGGAAACACGCGCCTTCCTGTGCGATGCGGTCGAGGTTGGGTGTGTGGATAACAGAATTGCCGTTTACTCCTAAACAATCGCCGCGATGTTGGTCTGTCATGAGGAACAGGATATTCGGGCGTTCCCGTCGCGTTGCTTTCCGTGCTCCGCTTGTGCTTGCCCAGAGTCCTGTCGCGCCCGCCGCGCCCGCGCTGCTGATAAAAAACTGACGCCGGCTCATGTTGTCCCGTGTAAACGTAGTCATTGGAGTGCTCCTTGATTGTAGCCGTCTGGGGTCGAGATTCACATGCTGTATACTTCATGTAAGACATGTGAGCATCCACCAAGTTTGGCTTGTATTCTATACGATATGACGACATAGCGCAATGGCAGCGGATGTGTTGCAACGCCTTTACCACAGTGTAGTCTGATTCGGTTACAATAAGCGAAACGGCGTTTGATTTTTGCAGTGCCGCACGGCGAAGCCGGTGAAATTTCCGGCTTAAACAACCAAGAGGTCTTTCATGGATTATCGCATAGAAAAAGATACGCTGGGTGAGATGCGTGTGCCCGGCGACCGCTACTATGGCTGCCAGACAGCGCGCTCACTCGAAAACTTCAACATCGGTTGTGAACGCATGCCCGTGGAGGTGGTTCATGCATTGGGCATGATCAAGAAAGCGGCGGCCATTGTAAATTGCCAGTCGGGGTTGTTGCCGGAGAAGGAAGCGGAGGCGATCATCATGGCGGCGGATGAAGTGGCGACGGGCGCTCTGGACGTCCATTTTCCACTGTTGGTTTGGCAAACGGGCAGCGGCACCCAGACCAACATGAATGCAAATGAAGTGATTGCCAATCGTGCCAACGAGATGCTTGGCGGCAAACTGGGCACGAAATCGCCGGTACATCCCAATGACCATGTAAACATGGGGCAGTCCTCGAATGATGTGTTTCCGACGGCCATGCATATTGCGGTGGCGTTGGATATTCACCGGCTTCTGCTGCCCGCGCTGGCGGCCATGCATGGGGCGCTTGCAAGAAAGGCGGATGCGTTTCAGAATATCATAAAGATCGGGCGCACCCACCTTATGGATGCCACGCCCCTGACGTTGGGACAAGAGTTTTCCGGTTATGCCCAACAGATTGAAAACGGCATTGGACGTGTAAAGCAGGTATTGCCCATGGTGCAACAACTGGCCGTTGGGGGGACGGCCGTGGGCACCGGCCTTAATACCACCACGGGTTTTGCCTCGGCTGTGGCGGCCACCATTACCGAGATGACCGGATTGCATTTCATCCCGGCGCCGAATACCTTTGAAGCGCTGGCTGCCCACGATGCGTTGCTGATGACGCACGGCGCATTAAAAACAGTCGCGGCGGGGGTTATGAAAATCGCCAACGATATACGCTGGTTGGCCAGCGGCCCGCGCTGTGGCATTGGCGAGTTGATACTGCCTGAGAACGAGCCGGGGTCGTCTATCATGCCGGGGAAAATCAATCCCACCCAATGCGAGGCGCTTACCATGGTTGCCGCCCAAGTGCTGGGCAACGACGTGACGGTAAACATTGCGGGCGCGTCCGGCAATTTTGAGTTGAATGTGTTTAAGCCGGTGATTGTCTATAACGTGCTGCAATCAATACGCCTTCTTGCCGACGGCGCCAACGCCTTTACCGACAAGTGCGTTGCGGGTATTCAGGCAAATGAAATGCGCATCCGTGCTCATGTCGAAAACTCGTTGATGCTCGTTACGGCGCTGAACAAGGAGATCGGTTACGACAATGCCGCCAAAATCGCCCGCCACGCACACACAAACAATACCACCCTGCGCGAGGCGTCGGTTGCCCTTGGTCTGTTGAGCGCGGAACGGTTCGATCAGATCGTGAGGCCGGAGACCATGCTCGGGCCGGAAGACACGACCTGATGCATTTTTCCGGCCTTTGTAATGCGCCTGCAACCGTCGGTGTTACTGCTTGTATGGCGCACAAAATCACGGCATTTGTCGGGGGCAGGAAAAGGCATGGCCACGCCCCGGTTCTCGCCAAAAGTTGACTATTTTCGGGCGGTAATGATACCATGCACGGCATCCGCTACCTTTCTTGTTCAACCTGTACCATACGGCGCGTGCTGTCCACCGGGGTGATACTGCATGATTCATTCACGGGCTGTACGCTAATTTTTCCGGAGGCTGATATGCACCCTTATCGCACCCATACCTGCGGCGCATTGCGTAAAAACGACACGGGCGCCACGGTCAAACTGTCCGGCTGGGTCCATCGTAAACGCGACCATGGCGGCGTTATTTTCATCGATCTGCGGGACCACTACGGACTTACCCAAGTGGTGGTCAATCCCGAGGCGCCGTTTTTCGCCGAAGTTGAGAAGGTGCGCAATGAGAGCGTTATCACCGTGGAAGGGGAAGTGGTGGCGCGCACCGAAGATACGGTAAATCCGGGCATGGACACGGGCGAGATCGAGGTGGTGGCGACCAGTTATCTGTTGGAGTCGGTGTGTGATTCGTTGCCTTTCCCCGTGAATCAGGAACTGGACTGTCCGGAAGAAACAAGATTGGGTCACCGTTTTCTCGACTTGCGACGCGAACGCATGCACAATAATATCCTGTTGCGGTCACGCACCACGGCGTTGGTGCGGCAGCACTTGGTGGAACGCGGTTTTGTGGAATATCACACGCCCATCCTTACCAGTTCATCGCCGGAAGGCGCACGTGATTATCTTGTGCCCAGCCGCCTTTATCCGGGACACTTTTATGCGTTGCCCCAGGCGCCGCAGCAGTTTAAGCAACTGTTGATGGTGTCGGGTTTTGACAAATACTTCCAGATTGCGCCGTGTTTCCGCGACGAAGACAGTCGTGCCGACCGCAGCCCCGGCGAGTTTTATCAAATTGACATGGAGATGTCCTACATTACGCAGGACGATCTCTTTGCCGAACTGGAAATGCTGATGGTGCGGCTCTTCAAGGAACTGTCCAACAAGCATATCGTTGCCGAAGTGTTTCCGCGCATTGCGTATCGTGACGCCATGGAATGGTATGGCACGGACAAGCCCGACATTCGTTTCGACATGAAAATGGCTGATTGCACCGATATCTTCACCGATTGCGAATTGAAGGTGTTCAGCTCTCAGGCGCGTGGCGACGGCGCGATCAAAGTGCTCAACGCCAAAGGCGCCGCCAGTCAAAGCCGTAAGTTCTTTGACGATATGGAGCGTTATGCCCGCTCTGAAGGCGCGAAAGGACTTGCGTGGTTGGCGCTGCGCGAAAACGAGATGAAGGGCCCCATCGCGAAGTTTATGAGCGAAGGAGAAAAGCAGGCGCTCATGGAGCGGACAGGCGCGGAGGAGGGCGACGCCCTTTTCTTTGGGGCCGGGCCGCGCACGGAAACCAATGAGCTGATGGGCAAGGTGCGCCAGATGCTGGGCATCACGCTGGAACTGGCCCGCCGCGACGCCGTGGCGTTTTGCTGGATTGTGGATTTCCCCATGTTTGAACGGGATCCTGACACAGGAAAAATAGAATTCAGCCACAATCCCTTTTCCATGCCTCAAGGCGGCATGGATGCGCTTCAGAACGGCGATCCGCTGGATGTGCTCGCCTACCAATATGACATTGTCTGCAACGGCGTTGAACTGTCGTCAGGCGCCATCCGTAATCACCGGCCTGATATTATGTTAAAAGCCTTTGAAATTGCCGGGTATGACGACAACACGGTAAAGACCAAGTTTCCTGCGTTGTGGAAAGCCTTTCACTACGGGGCGCCCCCTCACGGAGGCATCGCGCCGGGCCTCGACCGTATTATCATGTTGTTGGCTGATGAACCGAATATCCGCGAGATCATCGCTTTTCCGTTGAACCAGCGCGCGCAGGATTTGCTCATGGGCGCGCCGAACACGGTTGAATCGAAACAGTTGGAAGAATTGCATATTGAAGTGAAATTACCGCCGGAAAGCGAATGACGCGTCTTGCGTTGTTTGCCGCGCTGAGTTGCATCTGATGGATAGTTTGGAAAAAGATTTACAGTTCTTGGCCGGGGGGCTGGCGGAACGTCAAGCACAAACAGACGAAGAGAAACGTGCGGCCCAGTATGTGACTGAGCGGCTTAAGCCCAGTACGCAGAAGGCGAACATGGTGGACTTTCCCGGTCTGGGCACTTCCCGGTTGCTATTTCCCGCCTATTGCGGCGAGTTTATCGTGGTCTCCTTGGTGTCCTTCTGGTGGCCGACCATCGCGTTCTTCTATGGGATGGTCATCTTTCTGGCTTATATGGCGGAATTCATTGGCTATCCCGTTTTCTCGCGTCTCCTGCCGCATTATGCGTCCTCGAACGCCGCGGGGGTCAGTCAGTCCAGCACGCCTTTTGCCTTCATCGTATTTACCGCCTACCTAGACACGGACGACAACCCATTAACCCGGATGGAAGCGACTTTGGCCAGGTTCTATCTCCATTATGTTGTGATTCTGGCCATGGTGGGTGTGCTTGCCGTGTGTGGCATTGATGCTTTGGGCGCGTTTTATGGCCGTGTTCATCCGCACACCGACTGGATGCGCTGGGCAAACATGGGCCTCTTTACCTGTTTTGCCATCGCCGGTGTTCTCCGGGCCATGGCAACCTTTGATAATCCGGGGGCGAACAACAATGCTTCCGGTGTGACGGCCATGCTCCATATCGCCGACCGACTGCGTGAGAATCCCATTGAGCATGCCAGCGTTTTATTCTGTGCAACGGGCAGTCATTTCGCGAACATGGGCGGCATGCGGGCGTTATTGTATGACAATCCCGCTGTGGCCGATACAAATAATATCTATGTGATCAACATTGAGGGGGTTGGCGCCGGGTCGTTACACTATACCCGTGCCGAAGGCATTCTGCATCAAACGCCCTGTGCGCCGGAACTTGTTGAGGCGGCGGCGAAAACGGCGGACGACTATGATGCCGCGTCTTGTGCCATCCATAACAGGCGTACAAACGCCTACTTGCCGCTTATGCGCGGCGCACGCGCCATTTCCGTGTTGCGATTGGAAGATGATGGATTGCCGGCCCATTACGGCCGAGGCTCGGACGTTTGTGATAATGTGGACGTGGCGGCCATACAGCAGGCGGCACTGTTTGCCGAGGCCATCGGTCGTGAGGTTGCACGGTCAGACGCGGCGGTTTTGCATCATGACGGGTAGCCCGCATATTCTGCGGGATTGGGTTGACATTGTATTCAGGAGCACTGCCATGCAGGAGAAGATTACCATACTGGTCAGTGAGCGTCCGCGCCAGGCGCCTGCCGATACGTCCTTGTTCCAATTACGTGACCAAATCAAGCCTGACGCGGACATTGTTATCTACAATGGCGCCCCCGCCATGGACGACCGCCCGCTGCATGATGGCGATGCGGTGGTGTTTATTCGACGCGGGGAAATGCCCGATGCTGAGGAACTGGAGGCGCTCATGGCTGCACGGCATACGCCCGGCGTTCATCGCATCGTGCGTGCGGCATCGGTGGGCATTGCCGGGCTGGGCGGCTTGGGATCAGCGGTGGCCATTGCGCTTGCCCGCATTGGCGTGGGACGGCTCGTACTGGCTGATTTTGATGTGGTGGAACCGAGCAACCTGAACCGGCAACAGTATTTTGTGGATCAAATCGGCATGCAAAAGACCGATGCCCTTGCCGGTACGCTTGAACGGATCAATCCCACGGTGCAGGTTCAAACCCATCCTGTCCGGTTGACTCCTGACAACGTGTCCAACCTATTCGGGGAAGTGGACGTGCTGACGGAGGCGTTTGATCGTGCCGAAGAAAAAGCGATGCTCATGGAGACCACGCTGCGCACGCTGCCAAACACGCCCTTGGTGATGGCCTCGGGGCTGGCGGGATACGAGACCGCCAACCGCGTGATAACGCGCAAAATGCGCCGTAATCTTTATTGCTGCGGCGATGGCGCGTCGGCGGCCCGGCCCGGTCATGGATTGATGGCGCCCCGTGTCGGCGTGGCCGCACACCATCAAGCAAACGCGGTAATGCGTCTATTGCTCGGCGAAGCACCTGAAGCGTGACAGGGAGGCCGTGGCCCGCATGATTCACCGGGCCTCGTGTTCGCGAAAGCAGACTGCCAATAAGAACGTGACGACGGCGCATAATACTGCCGGAACCAGCCAGTAGCTGCGGTAATCCACCAAGCCCGTGACAGGGTCCGTAAACCATTGCGCTGTCCAGCCGGCGCTCAAGAAACCCATGAGCGTTCCGGCCCCGGCCACCATAATTGTCAAGACTTGTTGTGCTCCGGCACGGTTTGAACGCTCGCTGTGGGACTCCACATACAGGTATGCAGTGATAAAGAAGAAGGCGAAACAGAATCCGTGCAGGCTGATGCCGCCAATGACCACCGCATGGTTCCCCGCAAAGGCGAACATCACCATGCGAATGCCCTGGGCCAGTACGCCGATTATCATGGCGCTTTTCATGCTGATGCGCAACAGGCACCAACCCATGACGCCCAATACAATGACTTCTGATGCCTGGCCAAGGCTCATGCCGGGCATGATAAAGGCCGACGGAAACCCGGTTTGGTTCAGAAAAGGGCTCATGCCGAAGTAGTAGAACTGATGACTGGCGCTGTTGAGAAAGCACAGGAAACAGAGCAGCAGCATGCCGGGCTTGAGAAATATCTTCACTACGTTGGCGTAGGAGGCCGTCGGTTCCGTTTCTGCAGTGCGCGGAGCTGGCTTGAAACTGAGCGCATAACACGCAAGGAGCAATGAGGCCATCCCCGATACGATTAATGCGTGGGGCAGTCGTTCGCCCGGTGCGCCGCCCCGAATCCAGAAATAGCCGAAGCCCCAGCCCACGACAACCCAGCCAGCCGTTCCCCAGAGCCGGATGCCGGCGAAATCGCGCTTGGGTTGTGTGATATGGTGCAACGCCACGGCGTTGGTCAGGCCGAGTGTCGGCGTGAAACAGATGCCGTAGCAGGCGAAAACGATGACAAACATGGGAAAGGTGTCCACCCGTGTAAGTGCCATCATGAACGCGCCGCAGGCAAAATGACACAAGGCCAGCAGGCGTTCCGCGCTGATGTACCGGTCTGCAATATGGGAAGCGAGCAGCGGCGCCACAATAGCGGCGGTTGCGGGCATGGCCATCACAATACCGGCTTGATATGATTCAAAGCCCAGGTTCTCTTTCAGATACAGACTTAAAATGGGCACGATGGCGCCGGGCACGAGGTATTCGAGAAACATCATGATGGACAGGCGATATTTCAAAGCGCGTTTCACAGGCGATACTTTCTGACAAACTTGTTGAGTACCATTGAAAAAACGGTTCCCCTACAATTTCCCCGAATGTTTTCGAGACAGCGCGCCGCCGTATCGGTGTCATGGGTGGCGGGATGTCGGCACGTACACCGCATGCCGTGTTTTCCACTGAAAAGGGTGCGCCGTATCTAACCCGCATATTTCACAAGATTTCTGTTGCGCCTGCGAATCTTACACCATATCAGGTACTTTGCTTGCCCGCCGACTTCGACGTGTACTAACACGCTGTCAGCCGGCGGCCTGCACAAAGCACCTGCTCTGGCGCAATCTTCACAGGCTCACGACGAAACATGGTGAAATATCCGGGCTAACCCCTAATAAACACAAGCATAGCATGACGGCGGAGGCGACGCAACATTCAGAAGAACACCCGGCCATCGGGCACACTATTCGAGTTAATTTGGTTGTCGAACGCGAAGCGCCTCAAGAAGCGCGAGGGGATCGGCCATAATATCCACCGTGAGGTCCAGTGCGTCGCTTTCCAGTTTGGCGTACCCGGCAATACGCTCATCCTGCAAGCCGAGTGTGAGGCGGGCGGCATCAAAACCGCGCTGGGGATCCTTGCCAATGACGCTTTCAAGCATGCGCGACATCTGGCGGCTTCCGGTGACATCCCCCATGTACTGGCTGAGCAGCAGCTGTTCCACCATGTCCCGGTTCATGCTGAACCCTTCCTTGGCCTCCAAGTCAACATCCAACAGCGTGAGCCGGTGCATGGTCAGTCCCACGGCAAAGGCGCCGTTAACCCGGCCTGTGAGAATGAGGGACGGCGGGTCGAACTCATTGGTGAATAACTGTAAATCAATGTTGCGGGCTTCACCGGAGACCATAAAAGGAAGCCCGGCCTTGAAAGGTTGTAGTGTTGCGCGGGCAATCACGCCGCCGCCCAGCAAATCAGAATGGATATCCTCAATCATGAGGGTGTCCTCTTCCACATGCACCATGCCGGTTGAGTTGCGCAAGGTGATGCCGCCCACGGATGCTTTGTCAACCTTCAGATGGCCTTCGCCGTGGGGCGCGGGATGCAGGGATGCGGCGCCCGATGCCGTCAACCCGTGCATATCCGCCAGCCCTTGTGGCAAAGACAGGTGCGACGCGTTGCCGTCGTAGTGTAGTGTTCCGGCGAGCGTTCCCGCATCATACCGAAAGTTCTCCAAAGAGACGTTGAGTTTTCCGGTGGCGGCGCTCAGGTATTGTTTGGCCACCATCGGCGCAAAACCGGTTTCAAAGAGAATCGGCGCTTCAGCAACAATGCTTTCCCGGTTAATGTCAACGGTCGCTGTTGACAAATGTGTGTCTGCGCCTAAAGAGGCTTCAATCGCGCCGGTGCTCAACGTTAAGGCCGTCATGTCAAACTGAAGCGGCGCGTTGATAACAAGCGGTTGTCCGTAAGGCAGTGAAAGGGCGCCATAACCAAGCGAATCAAACGTTACCTGCAACGGGGCGATTTCACCATGCTGCCAGTCTTTGAGCGTAACCGTTCCCGCGGTGTGAACATCGCCCCACAGGGTGTCCTGGTCGAAGGCGGCCCCGAGGACATCCAAGGCCGCCGTGCCGTCAAAGGTGACCGTCATGCGGGCCTCGTCGAGATTGTAGTGGAGGCGCTCAATGGCTATCGTGGCGCTGTCGGCAAGCTGCAGTGTGCCCGTGGCCGTTATGTCCGCGATGTCATTGGTCAGTGTACCGCTTCCCGTCAGTTCCGGTATGCCCGCCGACTCGGGCAATGTCCACGCGCCATACCCCGGTTCTGCTGTTGCGGCGGTAACGGTATAGTGGTAGGGCATGTCGCGGCCTTCACGGGTTATTTCCATGGCGCCGGTGACGGTTGCCTGGATGTCGTCGGCATACGCTGCCCACGGCGTCAGTGTCAGCATTTCGGCAACGGACAGGTCGGCGGCGGCAATTTCTGCGGCAAGGCCCGCGTCAGTGGTGATGGCCGCCTCCATCGTACAGTGCCCGGCGCCGATTTCCATCAGACCTTCAAGCGTTGTTTCGCCGCTCGACAGTACATGGGTTCCCGATATACCCAATGCTGCCGTTGTTTCAGAAGCGGTTACGGGCGTTGCGCCACCTTCAAAACGGACGGCACCATCGCGGATGGTGAGTGCAAGCGTCACGTCTGTTCGTTTCACAGGCGGGATATACGGCTCGAACGCTTTCAGTGGCGCAGGCCACAAGGCTTCAATATGTGTGCGGTTCCAGTTGTTCAGGGCGGCCTCAAGGGTAAGGCCGTCGTCGTTGGTTCGCACGGCCCCCGTCAGTTGCTGACCGTTATGAAAGGTTGCTGTCCACTGTGCTTCGGCATGCGCTTCATGCGATCCCGTTGCGGCAAGGTGAAAATCGCCCGCATACCACGGCGCTTCCGTGTCGCCCACTACCAACCCTGCCAGCTGTGCGTCAAACTGCGCGTCCGTAACAACAGGTCCGCTTTCGGTCATGGCTGCATGCAACCGCAACGGGGCGATGGTTGCGCGTTCAAAACGTGTTTCCACAGGGGCATAGTACGCGGCCAGCGCGCCGAACACGGGCGCATCAAGGCGTATGGTGTCCATATCCAGCGCCAGCTGCGGCGTTGGCGAAAAGGCAACATCGGCCTTGCCTTGCAGCATCAGGAGGTCCGGTAACGACAAGTCGGCGTTCATGCTTACGGTATCGGCGGTGCGTTGCAATGTGGCGGATGCCGTGCCGGTTACCTCCGGGAGGG
>SKQZ01000012.1 GCA_007118765.1 Candidatus Hydrogenedentota bacterium | reverse complement strand
TTGCTTGCCCGCCGACTTCGACGTGTCTTAACACGCTGTCAGCCGGCGGCCTGCGCAAAGCACCTGCTCTGGCGCAATCTTCACAGGCTCACGACGAAACCTGATGAAATATCCGGGTTAAACGCCAATGCGCATGTTCTGTTCCGTGTGACGCTTGTGTCGGTTTCGATTGGCGTTGAAGCCTGCTGACAAGGGCACACAAAGTCGTCACAATCCATGTCGTGTAGTATACTGCAACGTGCCTGTTCAATGACAAAGCCATGATCGCCGGTTGTTTTTCGTTTGCACAATCGGGTAGGCTACAAATTGCTCGGGCTGACGCCAAGACGGCAGGATTTGCCCGGCTTGCGTCGAAAACACAAAAAGTTGACCCTATCATAAGATTAACGGACATAAATGAGGTTGCAGATATTTGCCATGCGATATGGAGACACATCGATATACCTTGGTGATTGTCGCGAGGTTCTGTCAGAATTGGATGATAATTCGGTGGATCTGGTGGTTACGTCGCCGCCCTACGCCGATCAGCGGGCGGGCACCTACGGGGGTATTCATCCCAACGACTATGTCCAGTGGTTCCTGCCGATTACAGAGCAACTGTTGCGTGTATTGAGCCCAACTGGCACTTTCATACTGAATATCAAAGAAAAGGTCGTGCAAGGTGAGCGCAGTACCTATGTGCTTGAGTTGATTCTTGCCATGCGGAAACAGGGCTGGCTCTGGACGGAGGAGTTTATCTGGCACAAGAAGAATTGCTATCCCGGCAAATGGCCCAACCGGTTCCGTGACGCATGGGAGCGGGTGTTACAGTTCAACAAACAGCGAAAATTTCACATGTATCAAGATGCGGTGCGGGTACCCATGGGCGATTGGGCGAAAACACGCCTCAAAAAGTTGAGCGAAACAGACAAGCAGCGGGATAACTCACGGGTTGGCAGCGGATTCGGCAAGAACATTAGCAACTGGCTTGCCCGTGACATGGCGTATCCGACCAACGTGCTTCATTTGGCCACCGAGTGCGGCAACCGTAAACACAGCGCCGTGTTCCCCCGCGCCTTACCCGAATGGTTTATCAAATTGTTTACGCAGCCCGGCGATCTCGTTCTTGATCCCTTTATGGGCGCCGGCACAACGATACTTGTTGCTCAAAGCATGAACCGCAGGGCCGTTGGAATAGATATTCTTCCCGAATACTACAACATGGTTAAAGAGCAGCTATATCCAGAGACAATGCTTTTGTTGGAGAATCCTCCCAATGACTCCAATTGACATGAACACAGTGGAAAAATACGTTTCCGACAATATCGGTATTTTTCATGAAAAGCGTCTTGACAGAATAAAGAACCTGAGATTGAATAACATACTGCGGAAAAAGAACCCTTATTTGTTTCGGGCAAAAAACGTGCAAACAAGCGAAGAAATTATTCGCAGCCTGACCAGCGCGTATTTGTCTTCAAGTGAAGAAGGCATATTTGGCGACTGGCTTGAAGGGCTGGCAGTTTTTATCAACAATAAAGTCTACGGGGGCTGGAAGTCAGGAATTCAGGGCATAGATCTCGAATTTGACTGGCGTGGTGTTCGCTATATTGTCGTGATAAAGTCAGGACCAAACTGGGGCAATAGCAGCCAAATCGCCAGAATGAGAACGGAGTTTCTTCAGGCGAAAAGAACCCTCCGAACAAGTAATTCGCAACTTACGGTGACCGCTGTAAACGGTTGTTGCTATGGCAAAAACAGCAATCCCGACAGGGGTGATTACTATAAGTATTGCGGCCAACGTTTTTGGCGCTTTATTTCTGGGAGCGAGGACTTATACACTTCTATTATTGAGCCTCTCGGATACAAAGCAAGGGAGCGGAACAGGGAGTTTGCGGCGGAGTATGCGAAAATGATTAACCGGTTCAGTCGCGATTTTATGGAAGACTTTTGTGCTTCTGATGGCGCCATTGATTGGCCGAAATTGGTTAAATTCAACTCAGGAAAATAAATCGCTTTCACGAGTGCTGTAAACAACGCAAGTCACGCGGTGGGTATTGGGACGACAGGATATTTTTCGGAGAACACAACACATGAAGACAACGTTATCGCCGACACGGCGCGCTTTTCTTGGACAACTGGGGGCGATGGCTGCGGCGCCGTTTATCGTGCCGTCGTCGGTGTTCGCTTCGCCGTCGCCAAACGACCGCATCCAAGTGGGTATTATCGGCACGGGGTGCCGCGGGCGCAGTCATATCATTGATTTGTTTCAAAACTACCGCGACATGGCGCGTGTGGTGGCGCTCTGCGACGTAAACGGTCAGCACCTTGCCCGAGCCAAAGAAATGGTGGATGAGATGTACGGGGATGATCTGTGTACCACACATCAGGATTTTCGCGTGTTGATTGCGCGGGACGACGTGGACGCGGTGTTTATCAATACGCCCGACCACTGGCACGCGCTTCCGGCGTTGGCGGCGGCGCGCGCACGAAAACATTTGTTCATTGAGAAGCCGCTGGCTTATACCCCGGCGGAAGGCCGTGCCATCGTGGACGCGGTAAACCGGTTTGCCGTGGCCTTTCAATATGGTACGCAACAACGCTATGCCGACGAATATCACCGTGCCTGTATGCTGGCGCGCAATGGATACTTGGGGAAGCTGCATACGGTTCGGGTAGGTGCGCCCTTTGGCGTGCGGGGCGGATGCGCCGAGCCTGCAGCGCCGCCGGAAGGCTTGGACTATGACTTTTGGTTGGGGCCTGCGCCCTATAAACCCTACACAGAAGGGCGATGTGACGGCAGTAGCGGCGAAGGCTGGTATCACATACGCGATTATTCGGGCGGCTGGATAACCGCATGGGGTTCGCATGACATGGACATCGCGCATTGGGGCTTGGGCGCCGATGCCGGCGGACCGACCACCGTGTCGGGCGAGGCGGAGTGTGATGCTACAGGCGTTTACGACACGGCGTGGCGGTGGCGTTTTGAATGTGCTTATCCCGATGATGTTACGGTCATTTTCGCCAGCGAAGATGAGAACCCGCACGGTGTGCGCTTTGAAGGGGATGACGGCTGGGTTTTTGTGCGCCGGGGACAATTAAGAGCCGAACCGGAATCGTTGCTGGGAGTTTCGTTCGCAAATGATACGCATCGTCTTGATCGGCCCATACGCCACTTGGAAGACTTCTTCCATGCGATTCGCACGGGCGAGCGTACTGTGGCGCACGTGGACGCCGCGCATAGCAGCACCAACGCGTGTCATGTATGTAACATTGCCGCAACGCTGGAGCGTCCCGTAACATGGGATGCCGCAACGGAGACATTCAAAGAGGATGAAGAGGCCAACCGCCTGCTATCCCGCGCCATGCGTGCGCCATGGCATATATGACACGGGCTTGGGTGTTAGCGTGTGGTGATCAAAACGAAAATGAAGGAATGCATTATGAATAGATGGATCGTTGCTGTAATGGTAATCGCCGGGACGTGTGCCTCCTATAACGTAGACGCGACATTCCTGTCGCGTGTGTCCGTGGATGGGCGCGCTGATTGGGATTCGCCCATTGAAGCCCTTACCGACTACGTCTACGGGCAGGAGCGGGATCATCTGCATGCCGTTACCCGTATTGTCAACGAAGCGCATAACAATCCCGAGGTGCGCCGGGAACTGGAACGGCTTTTGATCGCGGTTATAGAAGACGATGATGCCACCGTTGATGCAAAAGCATTTGCATGTGAAGTGTTGAGCCATATCGGGGGGCATGCCGCCGTGTTTCCCGTAGCGTCCTTGTTATCCGACCCTGTGTTGTCGGTACATGCGTGTGTGGTTCTTGAGCGCCTGCCGGTCATGGAGGCTAACCGGGCCTTGCGGGAATCATTGGACATCCTTTCGGGGCCGTTGCGTATAGGCGTAATCAATGCCTTGGGCAACCGCGGCGAAGAAGTCGCCGTGAGTGCGCTGACACCGTTGCTTGATTCCCC
>SKQZ01000448.1 GCA_007118765.1 Candidatus Hydrogenedentota bacterium | reverse complement strand
GTGGGCGACGCCATAGCGGACCGTCGCGACAAGGTGCTCATCGCCACCAAATGCGGCCTTCGTTGGGATGAGGAAGAGGGCCAGTTTTTCTTTGACACTGTGGACAACGATAAAACACCCCAAAAAATGTACAAGAATCTCCGCCCTGCATCGGTACGTGCCGAATGTGAGGCCAGTCTTCGTCGTCTGAAAACCGACTATATCGATTTGTATCAATGCCACTGGCCCGATGCAACAACTCCCATCGCTGATACTATGGGCGTTTTGCTGGAATTACAGCAGGAAGGCAAAATACGCGCTTTTGGTGTCAGCAACTTCACCGTTGACATGCTGCAAGAATGCCTGACACATGGACGCATAGAGAGCGACCAGCCGCGCTACAATGCACTGGACCGGACAATTGAGGAAGACGTGCTCCCCTTCTGCCGCGAGCACGATCTGGCTGTATTGGCGTACAGCCCTATCGAGCAAGGGCTGCTTTCCGGCAAGATCGGGCCGGAACGACAATTCAAGCCGGGCGATCAACGCTTGAACAAGCCTCTGTTCTCTCATGGGAACCGCACAAAAATCCTGGATATGCTTGCATCGTTGCGTCCCATGGCCGACGGATACAACGCCACATTCACGCAGTTGTTTATTGCATGGGTCACGGCGCAACCCGGCATTACCAGTGCCTTGGTTGGGGCGCGCACGGAAAAGCAGGCATGTGAGAATGCCGCCGCCGGTAACATTGTATTGTCCGACGAAGACGAAAAGGCCATCCGCGCAGCGGTTGCGGACCTTGATTTGAATACGTAAGTGGTATGATTCACAAAAAAACGGGAGTCCTCGTATGTCCAATATGATACGCTGGGGTATTCTGGGAACAGGCAGTATTGCCCATAAATTTGCGGAAGGGTTGCAGTCCGCCGAAGGCGCTGTGTTGTATGCGGTGGGGTCACGCTCCCGGGAAAAGGCCGACAGTTTTGCCGATGACCATAACATCCCCCGGCGCCATGCGTCTTATGCATCCTTGGCAGAAGACCCGGATGTGGACGTCATCTACGTGGCAACGCCACACCCCATGCACCGGGAAAACACCATTTGCTGTCTGGAATCGGGCAAGGCGGTGCTGTGCGAAAAACCCTTTGCCATCAATCGCCGGGAAGCGGAAACAATGGTTGCCTGTGCGCGGGCGCAAGGCCTGTTTCTCATGGAAGCCATGTGGACCCGGTTCCTGCCCACCCTCGTGAAGACCCGCGAATGGCTGGCAGCCGGCGTTATCGGCGAACCACGCATGGTACGCGCCAGTTTTGGTTTCCGTGCGGCATTTGACGCAACAAGCCGCCTGTTCGCCCCGGAACTTGGCGGCGGCGGGCTGCTTGACGTGGGCATTTACCCCATTTCACTTGCCGCCATGGTATTGGGCACGACCCCGGAATACATTGCCTCCCTCGCCACCCTGGGCGAAAGCGGGATAGACGAGCAAAATGTCGTTTCCATGCGCTATCCCAATGGCGCCATTGCCAATACTGCCAGCGCCGTACGCACCAACATGTCCCAACATGCCCACATCATCGGGACGGAAGGCAGCATTTACCTGCATTCCCCATTCTGGTGCGGCACAACCGTTACCCTTTCCATCAACGACCGCGACCCGGAAACGCTTGAATTGCCCATGCACGGCAACGGCTACAATTATGAAGCCGAGGCCGTTATGGACTGTATGCGCGCTGGAAAAACAGAGTGTGATGTGATGTCTCTGAACGACACCCTCGCTATTATGGATATTCTGGATCAGGCCCGTGCGCAATGGGGCTTGACGTATCCCATGGAATAATCGCGCGAGCACGCGTATAAAAAAGGATGATACCACCAATGCAGTATATTTCATTGCCCGGCCTGTCGAAGAAAGTGTCCCGCATTGTGCAGGGTTCCACCATGCTTTCCTCCGAAAACGAAGCGGAAGGTTTCGCGTTGTTGGATGCTGTGTTTGAGGCGGGATGCAACACCTTTGACACGGCCCATGTCTATGGCAATGGTGACGTGGAGCGTGTGCTGGGGCGCTGGATTAAAGAGCGCAATATTCGCGAACAAGTCGTAATCCTCGACAAGGGCGCGCATCACAACGCGGACAGGAAACGGGTAACCCCCTTTGATATTACGGCCGACATCCACGACTCGTTGGCCCGGTTGCAAACTGATTATATTGACCTGTATGGGTTGCACCGCGACGACCCGGACGCGCCCGTCGGCCCCATTATGCGTACGCTTAATGAACACGCGGAAGCGGGGCGCATTCGTCTTTTTGGCGCGTCCAACTGGCATGTCGAGCGTATTGAAGCCGCCAATGACTATGCCGAGGATAACAACTTGACGCCTTTTGCGTTCAGCAGTCCCCACTTCAGTCTGGCCGAACAGATGGAAGAACCGTGGGATAACTGCGTCAGCATCACAGGAGAGAACGCCCGGGAACAGCAGTGGTATCATCAACAGCGCATGCCCGTGTTTTGTTGGTCGTCTCTGGCTGCAGGCTGGTTCAGCGAACGCATCCCACGCGAAGAAATCCATGCCCATCCCGATGAATTGTTTGTGCGTTGCTATAACGCCGAAGCCAATTGGGAACGATTGGATCGGGCGGCTGCGCTGGCGCGCAAACATGGCGTGACCACTGCGCAAGTGGCCCTCGCCTATGTGTTGCAACAACCATTTCAAACCTTCCCGCTTGTGGCCGCCCAATCTGGCGAGGAATTCGCCGCCTGTGCCGCCGCACTGCATATTACACTCACAGACGCCGATCTCGCATGGCTGGATTTGCGGGCATAACCCCGCTCTCGACAGGCAAACATCCTTTTCGGTCTTGCCATGTCCGGCATATCCTGCACCGGTAACGGGACAGAGCGCGTATGTTGCCGGTCATATTACAGTATGCATGGCGGTAATGTGTACAATAGGGCCAGTAAAAAAAGACCGGAAGGAAACAGTGCGTTTATGAAAGCGTTGGTATTTGACGGGACACTGCATGTTGACGAGGCGCCCATGCCCGAACCCGCTCCGGGCGAAGCGCTGTTACGGGTGCTGACCGCCGGTGTCTGTAATACGGATATTGAAATACGCCGGGGCTACATGAATTACCAAGGCATTCTCGGTCACGAGTTTGTGGGCATTGTGGAGCAGGCGTCAAACAGCTACTTGATGGGCAAACGCGTCGTCGGTGAAATCAACTGTGTTTGCGGGCTGTGCCAATACTGTAAAATGGAGATGCCCAACCATTGTGAAGACCGTACTGTCCTTGGGATTCTCAACCGTCCCGGCGCCTTCGCAGAATATGTATCCTTGCCGGAAACGAATTTGCATCTGGTTCCCAACGCGATCCGCGACGATGTTGCCGTTTTTACGGAACCGCTGGCCGCTGCGTTTCGCATCACCGAACAAGTGCTGATTGACCCGGATGACCGGATTATCGTGTTAGGCGACGGCAAGCTCGGACAATTGATCGCACAAGCCCTGTCGCTGTACTCCAAACACGTTCTTTGTGTTGGGAAACACCCGTGGAAGTGCGATTTACTGCGTTCGCGAAAAATTGCCACCGCCCTGCAGGGTGACGAGATTGAAGGCGGAGCGGCGGTTGTTGTGGAGGCCACAGGAAGCCCGCACGGGCTGCAACAGGCTTTGACACTGGTCCGTCCCGAGGGCGCCGTTATCTTGAAGTCCACCTGTGCCGACACTTTACAACTTCAATCGCAACTCGCAGTTGTGAACGAAGTGCGTGTGTTGGGTTCGCGATGCGGCCCGTTCCGGCCCGCCCTTGAAGCGCTCGCGCTCGGCACGGTGGATGTGCGCCCGCTTATTTCCGAATCATTCCCGCTGGACGACGGGCCCGCCGCCATAACACGCGCCGAAGACCCGGATGTGATGAAAGTATTGCTGCATATCTCGTGTTAGACAAGATGACATGGCACTGGTCAGCAACTCACACGTTGCGGTGTTCACGCTGCCGGGTGAAACTTCGCGACTGCAACTTGCGTTGCCGGCCATACTACAGGTAAAGTAAAGACGCATTTACAATGAATACGCCGACCACCACCGAATCGTTTTTGGCGCGTCTCAAAACACCGCCGCCCCCACAGGAAATGGAACGCCTGACCACGCTGTTGTCTATTGAGGCAACGGTCTGGGCACAGGGGTTTGCGCGGATAGCCGGGGTGGATGAGGCAGGCCGGGGGCCGCTGGCAGGGCCGCTGGTTGCCGCTGCAGTTGTACTCACGGCGCCTGTGCCGGGCCTGAACGACTCCAAACGTCTCACGGCCTCACAACGGGAGACGTTGTGCAGCCAGATCATGGCAGACGGCCATGACGTTGGAATAGCAATTAAATCTGCGGAAACAATAGACCGATACGGTATCCAACAAGCGAATATGTCCGCCATGCTGGAGGCCGTGGCCGCCTTGCGTACGCCGCCTGATTATGTGTTGGTGGACGGATATGCCCTGACCGGGTTGGAACAGCCCGCGCTGCGCGTGGTAAAGGGCGATGCCCGTTCGTTGAGCATTGCCGCGGCAAGCATTGTCGCAAAGGAAACCCGCGACCGTATGTTGTTTCAACTGGATATGCAATATCCAGCATACGGCTTCGCACGTCACAAGGGATACGGCACACGTGAACACTTGGATGCCCTTGGCACACACGGGCCGTGTCCTGAACATCGAAGGAGCTTTGCGCCGTTGGCACAGGCAGAAGAAACACAGCAACCGCTCTTGTAACTGGAAAGTATGATAATGTTGTTTACTAATTGGAAGCGAATCATAGCCGCCTTCATGGTTATCGGCCTGACCGGATGCGCTGCCATGTCCTACCTCGCCGGTGTGGATTCGCACTTTGGACGTTACGCCACCACCTCGCAACAGGGGCGTGCATACACGCATTATATGGCGGGCATTTTTCATGAACGCCGCGGTGAGTTTCATCAGGCCATTGCGTCATGGGAGAAGGTGATTGATCTGGATCCAGAAGCACAATCACCGCGGTTGCGCCTTGTGCGTGCGTATCTCCAGCGCGGAGATTACGAAAGAGCCCTGGCCTATTGTAAAGAGGCGCTGGAACATTCCCCCGATTCACCGGAGCTATGGATTCTATACGGTGAGCTAAGTCACCGTACTGATGACATTGAAGCGGCCATTGAGGCATTTATGAAGGTGATTGCATTGCGGCCCGACGACCTTATGGGGTATGGCGCTTTGCTGGAGTTGCAGGAACGCACAAACGATATGGTCGCGGCCATTGATATTTATGAGCATCTGATTGAACGCAGCCCCGACAGTGCCGCTTTGTACTACCAGTTGGGGATCAATCTGGCCCGGATAAATGACGTCAAATATGCGCGTGAGATGTTTGAAAAGGTGCTGGAACTGGAACCGCGCATTACCCGTGCCCGTTTCTTTCTGGCACTGGTGTTATTTGAGATGGAAGCATTCCAAGACAGTGCCGAACAGTTTTCCAAGTATCTTGTCACCCGCCCCGGCGATGTCCCCGCAATGGCCTATCGGGCGGCGGCGCTGTCAAGAATTGGTCAGTGGGAAGATGCGCGCCGTACGCTTGAGCTGCTCCTTGCAACGGGAGAAGCCGCGCCAAAACACTACCTGCAATATGCTTGGGTGCTGAACCAACAGGACAATGCCGAACGGGCGCAGCAATTCGCGCTTGAAGCAGGCGCCTATCTGCTGGCGGACATCATCTTCGCTGTTGACGCATTGGATACGACGCAAGAAGATGACGCTGTGGAAACCATCTGGGATGACCGGTTTTCACTTGACGAAGTGGAAACGGAGAGCGACTTATTTGTCAGCGCGGTGCTCGGCTTATACGGCGAAACAGACGCCGCCCGCCCGATCCTCTCGATGCTCGACCGATTGGAAGACGCCGTATCCTTCTCCCCCTCACTTGCATTGTTTCGCGTGCGCGTCTTGCTCTATCTCGAACAGTACCACGATGCACTGAAGATACTGGAGGCCATCCGCGAGAAAGAGGCGGAATCAAAGTACCT
Source organism: Candidatus Hydrogenedentota bacterium (assembly GCA_007118765.1). Lineage (GTDB taxonomy): Bacteria > Hydrogenedentota > Hydrogenedentia > Hydrogenedentales > CAITNO01 > SLFT01. The sequence goes on along the minus strand of SKQZ01000448.1, from coordinate 7,901 downwards.
GCATTACTACAGTGCGATTGCCTTTGACAGTCTGGATGACTTCACGGGCACGGAATATCATTTGCGTGCCTATCTTGAGCTGGCGCCCGACGACCCGGATGTGTTGAACTTTCTGGGATACTTGTATGCTGAGCATGACGTGCATCTTGATGAGGCGGAGGCGTTACTGCAACGTGCGCTGAAACAGGACCCGGACAACCCTTTTTATCTGGATAGTTTGGGCTGGATTTACTATAGACAAAGCAGAGCGGAAGAAGCGGCCACGTTGATTCGCCGTGCCATATACGGCATGGAATCCGATGATGCCGTATTGCGCGACCACCTCGGCGACGTGTATTTGCTAAAGGGGGATGTTAAGCGTGCTCTTGGCGAATGGCGTCGTGCTCTCCGCCTCGATCCGTCCATGCAGGAAGTGCGCGAAAAAATAGACGCATACGAAGACACGGACGTGAATGAATAGCCTTATTTTCCGTCGGAAACTATCTTTTCACGCAACGCCGCCAGTTGTTCAGCCAAGGACGTATTAAGAAGCGCCTCCTCGCCTTTCTTCTTGGACGGTCCCTTATCTGTTTTGGGTACCGCCATGCCCTTGCCTTTTCTGCGCGGCCCGCGTCCGTCGCTCTGGAATCCGCCCCGCCGCTCGCCACGCGGCCCATCATCGCCGTGGGCACGGCCGCGACGCATGCCGGGTCTGGTAAGCGGGAGTTTGGTGGCGCCTTTGATGGAAAGCGATATCTTCTGCGTCTCCGCGTCCGCTTGTAGCACAAGCACCTTTACCACATCCCCCACTTGCAGAGCCTTTTTCGGATCATTCAACACCGTGCGACCGAGTTCTGAGCGGTGTACCAACCCTTCCTGCGGCAACCCGATATTAACGAAGGCGCCGAAATCAGTCATGTTGGTAATAATCCCTTCGATAACCATATCACGCTTTATGTCATCAATGCTTTCCAACGTTACAAACTGGGCGGGCGGCCTGAATCTGCGTCGCGGGTCGCGCCCAATCCGACCAATCTCATAACGGATGTCTTCAAGCGTCAATGGCCCAACCGTATCATTTACAAACGACTCCAACGGCAGATCTTTCAGGCGCTCCGGGGTCTTTACCAATTCCTCCACACCCATTTCAAGGGATGCGGCAATGCCTTCAACCACGGGGTAGGCCTCGGGATGAATTGCAGAGGCGTCCAGTATATTCTCGCCATCCTTAATGCGCAGGAAACCTACGCATTGTTGAAAGGTTTTTTCTCCAACTCCGGAGATGGTGCGCAGTTGTTCGCGATTGGAAAAACCGGAGCGCGTCTTGCGCTCTTCCACAATGGTCTGCGCCACACCCACCTGCAGGCCACTCACATAGCGCAACAGGGACACCGGCGCCTCGTTCACATCCACCCCCACACGATTAACCACGGACTCTATGGTGCGCGCAATGCCTGCCTGCAGGCGTTTTCTGTTGACGCCGATGACGGATCGGCCCGCTGCCAAATGGGCCGGCTCCACTTTTACCAGTTCCAGAAGCGGATCCTGAAGCCTGCGCCCCAGCGAGACGGCGCTGCGGACGGCCTCATCCATATCCGGCAATTCTTCGGCACACAAGGCCGAATGCACATAGGATAACAATCCGACATCCTGCACCAACGTGGCAAATACGGATCGGTCGGTATTCTTGTCTCGCAAAGATTGCTGTACTGTTCGCAATAGTTCGCGACCGCCGGGGCCGCTGCCGACGCCCACCCCCACCGGGGCCGCCGCTGCGATCAATTCTGCAAGCGCCTCGGCTGTCTTGCTCTGCATCGTATCTTCATCTTCTGCTTCGACAACCCGGTGTTCCGTGACCTGTCCCGAACCGTCAAGCGCCACCAGTGCGCGTTTCTTCGGCGACCAGGCACACAGGGCAACCACAGGGGCAGCGCCAACCGGCGCAGTAAGCAACAGGTTACGTGCGTGATCCCGACACGTCTGTATCATGACCTCATCCGCTTTGCGGCGTGCCCTGGCAAACACCTCCCGCTCTATGGTCGGTCGTAAAAGCCGCCGGTAGGCGTCATTCACCGCCGCAAGGATTTCCGAGGCATAGGCGCTTTCCGGCTCCCGCACAAAACGCTTCGCAATAATCGCAATCAAGGCGTCATCGTCCACCGCCAATTCCACACGCAATGCCGCGTCCCGGTCACCGCGCAGAATCAGCAATAACTTGTCTTCGGGAACATCTTGCAAGGGCGCGGAAAAATCCTTGTAGGCCGCGTACCGGTCGGCACGAGCGCCCTCCGTTTGGGTGGTGTTTACCACCAGTTTGCCTTCCTCAAGCAGACAACACCGCACCTGGCCGCGGATTTCAGGATTCATGGCAATGCATTCGGCAAGGATGTGACGCGCGCCTTCCAGCGCCTCCTGCTCTGACAAGACCTGCTTTTCCGGCAATACAAAGGAACTGGCATACACCTCGGGCGGCGGCGATACGGGGGACTGTGCCCAAATATAATCCGCCAAGGGCAACAGGCCTTTGGTGGCCGCAATTGCCGCACGGTTATTGCGCTGCTTCCGGAAGGGGAGGCTCAAATCCTCCAAGCGCAGATGGTCTTCGCAGGCCTCAAACATTGCGCGAATCTCATCGGTTAGTTTGCTCTGCTTTTCAATGTTTTCCAGCAGCGCATCCCGGCGCGTGATCAGGGCAGTGTAGTATTCGTTCTTTTCCGCAATCCGTTCGAGTTTGTTTTCGCTCAGGTCTCCCGTAACATCTTTTCGATACCGCGCGACATAGGGAATCGTCGCGCCCTTGTCAAAAAGCGCCACTGCTGCGGCAACTTGTTCCGGTTTTACATTGACATCCTTTGCGATGAGTTCAATAAACCGATCTTCAATCATGACATACTCCGCTCAAACATAATAATGACGTGTACCCAACCGTACATCAGACCGTTGGCGTTCATGACGCGCCTTGGCAAATGACAGGCACCTGAACCAATCCCGAAAACATTCGTGAAGCTTATCGAGTGTATCAAAAAGGCGGGTTGCAAGCAATTTTCTGCCGCCCGTGGCGCGGACATGCACCCGAATAACAACGCAGATAACCGTTGCATAATGCTTCTGCAAAAACGCCGCAAACGCTATGGCATCATGATTCTTCCGTACCGAATGCGATGGTAACCGCGATTGTTTCGGCGGTATTTGGAAACGCCATCCAGAGCGTTCCGCTGGAGGCGTCCCAACACTGTTCCACTTCGATGTCAGGCTCAGTCCGGATGGCAACCGGCGCGCCCGGCAACATCACCCGCGCACGTCCAACCGTATTGACAGGGCCGCGCATGGTAAAGTGCAGCTCGTCATTATCAATCTGTTCATCGCGGATACGGGTTGCAGCGGCCAGCACCCCCGCAGTCATGCCCTGTTGTTTGGCCCAGTCAATATCATATAACAAGGTGCGTTCATTTTCGGCGAGCCTACGTTTGTTTACAACCGGCAGCATGGGATCGAAAATGTCAACGTAATTGCCCTCAAGCGTCAGCGGCGCATCCGAAACAGATTCATCCAATACGGACACCGCCACATAAGGGCCCCGTTGCACACCGAGATACTGCTGCGTTTCAAAGGCGATGTCGGCTAAGGCCAACATCTCTTTTGCGGCCTCGCGGATTTTCCGGGCGCCCGCTTCATGCTGCTGCAATTCGCTGGGACTGTAGGGCATAACCTTGACAAAACCATCCCCCACAGGCTGAGGCACGTTCGTTTTCTCGCCGTCAATATCCAGCCGTTCAAACAGGTCATGGGCCGGCAGTGCGTCGTTCGCACCATCGTTGTTCCACCATTCCATCACCGCGTTGTAAGGGTCGCTGCCGTCATCAACAAACAATAGCAAGCCCCCCTGCCGCACCCACGCCGCCAACGCATCGTGGTATTCGGGACGCAGCGGCTTTTGCCCCTCGTATGTAAGCACGAGCAGGCGGTACCTGTCGAAGGCCCCGGGCGTGACAATGGTTTCCAACTGTGCCGGTTCCACAGGGACGCCCGCCTTGACCAAAGGCAACGACAGCCCGTAGAAAGCGCCCAAATCCGCGTCACTTGGATGGGGTGCGGCGCGCTGGAACATCATGGAGTCGGAAACAACGACCCCAATCCCCTCCGTGCCGAACATGGTGGACACGTCATCCTGTTTCATGTGGTTCAGCGCATTGATTACGGCCAATATCTGCGTTGCATACTCGCTGGGAATGCCCTCGCGCTCTCCGGAGGCGGTATCCATATCCACAGTCGGATAGGTGCCTCTAAAAATGCGATTAGGCCACGGCATCACTTCATAATGGCTTACTTCCGGCCACATCAATGACGCAATGACCGTGCATTCATAATTCCACTTGTAGTTGTTCCAACTGTAGTTCGGGTTGTCCTCAATGGGATCCGCTAAAAACCACACCTTGCGTCCGGTGGGCCGCACCATGCTCAACATCTGGCCGTATTCAAGAAAAGCCGTTTCAAAGGTACGCTCTTTGCGAACGCCCTGGTAGATGTTGGGCGTACGCGATGTACCTGTCCAAACTTGCGCGATATATCCATCCATGGCCGCAAGTTCCATCAACGACGACATGGGGCTTACAATGCGCCAATGGGCGTAGTTGATAAGGCTGTGCGTGGGCACGTGGGATTCAATTGAACGGCCTTGATCGGCCGCTCGCGCCTTGAGGTGTTCTTTTACCTCGCGCAGCGCTTCATAGTACAAGTTGTATTTCAGTTTGGAGGCGCGATACTGGGCGTCCACATTGGTATCCGGCGCAATCCACGACTCGCCATAGTGCCGCTCCCATTCCCCCTTAAACGCCTCGCTCCAGCCGGTATCCGCCCAATACTCGGGTTCTTCGAGAAAAACAGCCCGCACCCCCACATCAACAGCCTGGCTTACTTTGTCCTTTATGTAATGTACGTAGGCGGGCGTGGGCACATTGTATCCCACCGTTTCGCTACTGCCGTGCATATAGAGACGGCCCGACTTGCTTGTCTGCACTTCTTCCTTCTTGAACCCGTCGTCGGTCATGTAATAGTCGTCGTAGTTGCCCCACGAAATGCCCGTCATCATGCCGACGGCATAGCCCTGTTCGCGCCACCCGGCCACCCGGTCGGCAAAGGTATCGTTGACGCCATATACAATGGCCATATCCGAACCAATGTCCAATTCCGGCGTATAGGGATGGGATGTTTGGAAACAGGTATAGTCCCGTTCGCCCGCCGCCATGCGGGGCAATAAAAGAAGGGTCATGACAGTGATCGCGGTGGCTGTTGCATACATAATGCTATTCTCCCAGAATAAGGCTCCGATCAGCGTTTATCTATTCGCTATTGCTCCATAATCTCATTAATCAGACGTACCACATGCCCCACCATCTCATCTTCCACATCAACACTCCATGGAACCGGCGAGGCATACTGAATCTGCAATACCCGCGCCTGATACAGATCCCGCTCCACAATGTTGCGCGTGGGGATATACAAATTATGCTCGGCAAAATACGCAAAAAGCAACAAGGGCGCTTCGGCGCCTATTTTTTCCTTAACCCGCAACCCGATGGGGGCGCACACCTCCCCCTGCATGGCCACAAACGCCATGGGCCCGATGCGGGCGACGGCAACTTCCTCATAGATACAGGGAAAGGAGTCGTGAATAACATCATCATACCGCTGCAGTAATTCCGTGTCTTCCTTATGAATCAGGTAGGTGTCGTCGGTGCACACCATATCCGTTATGCACGTGGGGAAAGGAATGTCTTTTTCGTAATACCGCAACAACATGCGTACCCAGTTCGTGCCTCGGTGCGCATGCGGATAGGGCACAAACCCCACGTCGTCGGGAAACTCTTCGGCCAGTTCCAAAGCTTCTTCTTTGGAGATGGGGTTTCCCAGTGGCAGCGGAACGACTTCCATTTTCGCGGTGATGGGCCCCGTTACGTCGCGCATGTCCCCCGCCGCGATTGCCATGACCGTATCCGCGATCTCGCCGCCCAAGGCACGGGCCGCCAGTTCACGGCGCTCCTGTGGACAGGCCTCCTCCGCCCCCTCTTCCTGGCCACGGGAAGCGCGATAGGCCTGCGGCACAACGGGGAACTGGTTGCCGCCCGCCGATGCCCCGAACAAGGCCATGACGCCGGGCATGCGCCGTTCAATTTCGACAACTGCATACCCGGGATGTCCGGGCTCCACCATATCCTGCGACGCCTGCAGGGGGTGGGTCGCCTGACTGAACAACATGGCAATGGTTTCGTCGCCGTCCTTCACCTGAAGCAGCTGCACTTCTTCATCCACCACATCGGCGCCCATGGAAACCAGCGGCGGTCCCTCGGCGGCGCCCAAGAACAAACGCACGGGTCCGCGCTCATTATCAATCGCTTCCGTGATGGTGTTAAAGATGGTGTCAGCGAGACGGCGGCCATAGGCGAAATTATCCGGCACAATTTGTATGGGTGCGTTGTGGTTGTGCGTGGCCAGTATAATCAGCCTTTCCGGGCCAATACCCAGCTCCGCCTGTACGCGTTCCCGCAAAATGGGGGTGGCCACATCAAGACAATTCAAATCGTTCGCCACAAAAACGAACCGGCTCTCACCGTCATTCAATACCAGTACCCGCGTATAAATGTCATACAAAACCCCTTGTGAAACGCGGCCGTTTACCATCACCATCGGTTCGTGATTGGAAATGATGGCCTTGGCCACGCCCGCCTTCATGTCCACGGCGTGAACATTGGTCACAACCACACATGCAACACAAACGCCCCACAACAGTCTAATACCAGTACGCATTACAGCATCCTTTCTTTGGTTTTTTGAAGGCCGGCGCGGTTGTATCCCCGTATTGAGAGACCCACGTGCCGGCTTTCGGCACCCAGCAATCAATTATTGAGGCTTCATGGCAATCACGGCGATTGCCTGCGCACTTATGGCCTCTTCCCGGCCTTCAGCCCCAACGCCTTCATTGGTTCTGGGCTTAATGGAAACGCAACCCGCGTCAACACATAAACAGTTGGCAATAGTTTGACACATTCGCGACACAAAAGGTTGCAAAACGGGCTTCTGCGCAATGATATTGGCATCCACTTGCACCGGCACAAAACCGGCCTCCCGCAAATGGTCAACTACGGCTTCCAACAGCTCGCAGCTGTTTTGGTCCTTATGACGGGGATCCGTATCCGGAAACAAGGTTCCGATATTGCCCAACCCGGCGGCGCCAAGCAACGCATCACAAACCGCATGTATAACCACATCGCCATCTGAATGAGCCAACAAGCCCTTGCCGTGCGGGATTACAACACCGCCAAGCACAAGTGTGCGTCCTGCCACGAGCCGGTGAATATCGTATCCGATGCCAACGCGTATCATGTACGTTCCTTTCCAAGCAGATGGGCCGCAAAAGCAAGGTCGTGTTGCGTCGTAATCTTAAAGTTCGCGGCGCCGCCATCCACAAGTCGTACGGGATGCCCGATCCGACGCACCAGTGTAGCGTCGTCCGTGCTGCTTGCCATTTGATTACAAGACGCCTGATGCGCTTTGCGGATAAGGCCGGTTTGAAACACCTGCGGCGTCTGACATGCCCAAAGCACTGTGCGGTCCGGTGTTGATTCCAGGAAACCGGCACCGTCCTCCACCAGTATGGTATCCGCCACCGGTGTTGCCAGCGTGGCCGCCCCATGTTCGCGCGCCTGCTCAATGGCGGTCTGTACCGCGTCAACCGGCGCAAACGGACGGGCTGCATCGTGGATGGCCGTTATTTCTGTCCCGGGACTGAGCGCATCGAGACTTCTTCTCACAGAGTCGCGCCGTTCGCGCCCCCCCGCAACCAACGTGACGGATACCCCCAGATGCTCTAACCCTTCTTCAAACGTCTGCTTATATCCCTCCGGATACACGACAATGATGGGTTC
>SKQZ01000336.1 GCA_007118765.1 Candidatus Hydrogenedentota bacterium | reverse complement strand
CTTGCCCGCCGACTTCGACGTGTAATAACACGCTGTCAGCCGGCGGCCTGCGCAAAACACCTGCTCTGGCGCAATCTTCACAGGCTCACGACGAAACCTGATGAAATATCCGGGCTAGCCTACATTGCGCCGGCACTATCGTAAATCGACGGGTTGAATTGTGAACGGAATGTTTTGAAGATATCAGTGGTTTTCTGGGACAGGCATACAACGCGGCTACACATGGAAAGGCGCGGGAACAATGCGCAGCAAAAACCTATACGTCTGGAGTTTTACCGGCACTGTACTGGCGGTATTTTCGTTGCTGGTGTTTCTGGACGCCACCGCCCCATCAATACACGAATACAACACCACAACCCCGTATCCGACTGAAAACCGACACCGGCAGCCCAATCCTTCGCCCTACGAACAGGGGCTTGCCAAGCCTGACATGGCGGCGGCCGCACTTTATGCCGCACAGGTTAGCCCGGACATCATGCCACCAGAAAACCCGACACCACCACGGCAAGATTCCGCATTTCTGTCCATGCCCATCTCGACACTGATTGATGGCCTCATCAATGATGATGAAGACGCCACATTGTGGGGTGCGGCGGCGTTGCAACACCGGGCACAAGAGGCGGCGCCCTATATCGAATCTGTTTTGCGGGACGGCAATGCGTATGAGCGCTATAGTGTGGCCCGTTTGCTGCATGGCAGTGCAGCCAAACAACACCAGCGAACATTGCTGGAAACCGCGACAGACACCCACAGTCATTATCTTGCGCGGGTTGGTTCGTTGTATGGATTGCGTTCGATATCCCTTGATTCCGCTTCCGCAAACAGGATACTGGACATTGCCGCGACCAGCTCCGATCCGCTGGTGCGTCGCACGGCTTTGATTGCATTGTCCGGGTCCAATCTGGAGCATCAGACGGATACATTATTTCACCTGCTTGACAGTGAGGACCCGTTCTGTTGTGTTTTCGCGGCGCGTCTGCTGGGAAAACAGGGGCTTGACCATATCCCGGACGCGCTTGTTTCGCTGACAACCCATGGTGATCCCCTGGTGCGTCAAGAGGCGTATGCGGCATTGGGCGCCTATACTACGCCACAGGCACACAACCTGCTGGTTAATGCCGCCGCACACGAGCCCCACAGCGCCGCCGCCCGCGCGCTCCGGCTGGCCTTGTTTCGTCACCATATTCGCCAAGCCGATACAACGGAGGCGCATGAAATGGCCATTCGGGAACTTGTACAGACGCCGGACAACCACGAACGCTGGCTGAGCATTCAATATGCGCTGCACCATGACAACAAGCAGTGGGGGATGGAAGGGCTTCGTTTGCTGGCCAAGGAGAACTCGGAACTCGGCATCATGGCGCGGGCACAGCTCGCCACCTTGCCAACGACAACGCACGCACACAAGCACAACACGGCCCCCGATGCCAAAACAACTGCGCCCAAGCATTTCATCGAAATACACCGTACCATGGCCGAATATTGTGTTACATGGCACAATGAACAAAGCATCTTGCCAACAATCTCCCAGCTGGCGAAAGATGTTTTTGTACGCCATGTGGTACGCGAAGACCGGGGGATTAACCCGGTAACCCACGCCCACAATCCGGTTACGGGCCGGGGATTTGTCCGGACACGTGGTTTCGGCGGATCGGCGCGGCGCTATGCGGTGCGGCTTTTTGATCAATTGGACGTGCTGCACGACAAGCCGCATTTCTCTGAGGCCGACCTGTCAGACGGCTGGCGGTTGGCGGGCAGGGTTTTTCATTTGCTCCAAGACATGGCCAGTCCGTTGCATGTGTTTAGCGTTTGGCATGTATTGAACAGTTGCCACTATGAAGTGTATTGGGATACGGTTGTGCCCGAAGCGTTGTCGTTGGCGGATGCCCGGGAAACACAGACCGCCAGCCCGCCGCAACTGACCGCAACATCCACAACACAGCTGGATGACTTTACGCGGCAGGCCTTGGAAGAACGTATCGCCACCCTTCCCAATACGCTTATGGGACATCAGGATACGGTAACATGGAGCGCCTATTATCGGGCGTCCTTCTGGGGAGAAATCCGGTATGACGCCACCGCAAGCGCCCCGGAAACACTGCCGTCCGTATTCGACGACGGGTCAACTGAGCACCTGCCCAATGTGCTGCACAATATGTTCGACGGCAATATCCGCTATCATACCGCGTGGTGGGGCGATTATTTTTTGCTCGAAGACCGCAAGGGAAACACATTTCATTGGAACCGTTTGCTGGCGCTTGACGAATGGCGTCCCTGCCCCAATCCACGGGGAAAACAAGTGAAAGACGGGCATACACGGGGCCGTCGGCACATGGAAAACGGTACGGATATCATGAGTATTACCGGCCGCTTCTTATTCACCCATCGCGGTCGCACGCCTTATTGTCACCCCTTCCGGTTTCCCAATGGCGACACGATGACAACCCATTTGCCTCGGTATTATGGTGAAACGTTGCTGCCTCTTATGGTCGCATACGGCAACGGCTGGTTGGCGGCGCTGTCGGAACAGTACCCAAAACTCTTCGACGAAGCCCTTATGAAGCGCCTTCTGCATGACGACATCGGCCTTGCCGACGACGGCACCAAATTACAACGGTTGCTTGCGTTCCTGCATGGGTTTGCGACGAAATTCGGGGCTGATTCGGACAATCAGCGCGATACCCTGTCTCCGTGGGAGACATGGGAGCAATACATGCCGCGATGCGGATGCAGGTGGTAAAAACGCCCACGCCACAGTGTTTTTTACATGAGCGACTTGTTTATAACCGCCTGTACGTCCGTGGCGGATAACCCGCGCCCATCCACGTCGGCATCATAGGCGATGGTACGGCCCAGTAGCGCATCCACAACAAGCTGTATGTCCGCGTCGTTTACCGCGCCATCGCCGTTAATGTCGCCATCGGACAATGCAACATCCACCCGCGTGGCCGGTTGCTGATGGTCCACCACAACATTATCCACGTGGTAAGTGATGTAGCCCGGCGCATGAAACGCCACGCTGTAGGTTCCCGTTAAAGTCAGTTTGTGGTAATTGCCCACCTCGGGATTTGAAAACACGGGCTGTTCGTTGCCCTCAAGGAGCACCTTGCTCCATACGGGCATATCGGTGTTGCGGTCCAGGGTCAGGCCCCGAATCCCCATGTGCGCCGTCTCGGCATAGGCGAACATGGAATTACGATTATCATTCCAAAACTGCGGCAATAACGATGAACTGGGCCACTTGGTGTTGGACAATTCAAGGGTCACCTCGGGAGTGCCGATAAAGCGATAATGCCAGTCCATCATGCTGCCCGTTATGCTATACCACTCGGACCCATTCGTAATGCCATTTGGAAATGTTGTGCTGGCGTACATGGGCGGATTGTGCATCGCATACTGGAGGGATATGTAGCGGAACATATCGTCGTCGGGCGAGGGCGCTTCCTGGCGTGACGGAATGCCCGGCTCATTGTCATACGGGTAGTTTACCACCAGTGCGCCCGTGTGGATATTCGCAGACAACGCGCTGTGTGTCGTCGCATACCAATGCATGATGTGGACAACCTCCGGCTGCCGCCCCTCATCCCCCAACGGCTCGTCGCCGAACCATGTCCCAAAATAATCATCGCCATAAATCGGGAACCCCCGGTTCAAATCCACATTGTTAGCGTTGCGGCGGCGTCTGGCGACAAACCCGTCCGGATTCATCATGGGCACCAGCCACACAATCGTTCTATCCACAAAATCCGTAATATAGGGGTCTTCCCCATATTCCTGCAGGAGTTCATCCGCGAAATACAGGCACATCTCCGTGCCCACCGGCTCATCGCCGTGCATGGTGGAAATATACTTGACAGCAGGCTTATCCGCAGGCGTGTCCGGGTCAGCGGTGATTTTGATGGCCCAAATGTCGCGCCCATTCACGGATGTCCCGAGGGAGTATACGCGGCATAAATCAGGGAAGGCCGTTTCGTATGCTGCAAACAGCG
>SKQZ01000334.1 GCA_007118765.1 Candidatus Hydrogenedentota bacterium | reverse complement strand
TTCATCGCCGTGAGAAAACTGGCCTCATACCCGCGTATCTGAAAGCAGGCTGGAAGCCTGCGCTACAATACTATTGACTAATGACACCTCGCTGTGAACAGATCGTCATTAAGTGAATCGCTGCCGCCAGGCGGTGGTTACTCGCAATGACGATTGTGTTGCTGTGATACGAGCTTCATTAGATGAATCGCCACCGCAGGTAGTGGCGTTTTGCAATCGCTTTATTACACTACTTTTCATTGACATCACCTTCCTTGCCTTACACCTGTTCCGGAATGACCCACGGATCACGGTAGCTGCGTTTGACCATGCTGTTGGCCTCGTCGTCATTCACGAAGCACAATGCCATTGTAATTCAATCTATTCTTTGCGGTTAAACCGGTTGCACATACACACGTGAACTATCCGCCAACCTTGTTGTATGCAAGTTCTATATATGGTTTTACACGTTCAAACTCATCTTCGTTCGAAATGCTAAACTCACTTTCACCCGTGCCATAATGACCAATTGTAGTAACGTCACGGTAAAAACGAGGTGGTTCTTTAACATCTGCTGCTTTAAGCTTAACGAATATCTTGAGGCTATTTTTTTGCAGATTGATACAAACGATATTCTGCGATATCTTGTAAGCAACGTAATACTTTTTGGGTACTTCTTCAACAGCGGGATCAAGCCCCAGTACATACTCGCGAACAGTATTAACCAGGCTCTTGATCTTTGCCGATCTTCCCTTCAGATGATCGTCAATAGTATAAGATGCAGTTTTGCGAACCAAGGCGGCCTTGCGTCCTGCTTCCACCATCACGGGGTTCTTGCCTTCATATAGCTCTGGTGTGGAAGTCTTGCTTGCTTGGAAAACATTTTCCATATAGAACGTGTTGTTTTTGAACCGACGGTATTTCCAAAGCTCAATATTCGCCCCCATGACCTGCACGGCATGCAGGTCATATTTTTTGTAGTTGGGGGCAATACATATAACGCGCACGTCCGACCAATCTACCGTAACGCCATTGCCCAATTTCTTTTGTACCGCTATCTGAAAGTCGCCTTTATGATCATGAATCCAAGACAAGTAGTACAAACTCTGGTTTATTAGTTCCGATGACTCAACTTTTTTGTATTCAATAATAACCGGGTTGTTGTCTTCGGATAAGGCAAGACTGTCGATACGACCCGCATGTACCGAACCCGTTGAAAACTCTGATGCGACCAGACGGCAATTAAAAATAGTAATCAGGTTTTTCTCAACAAGGGTTTGCAGTTGCTTCTCCGAAGAAAAGTTCTTCTGCTCTATGGCACGCACCCCCTTTGAATGAATTTCAAATAACGGCATCAGCAAAACCCTTTCTTCATGATAAGCCCAATGCACTTGCCCATACTCGTTTGTCCTTGTTCTATCAACAACACGCTGGCAGAAATACTGTCTTTGTGAACAACATATCTGGCTGTGGGATTCTTCTTTACACCTGTTCCGGAATGACCCACGGATCACGGTAGCTGCGTTTGACCATGCTGTTGGCCTCGTCGTCATTCACGAAGCCTTCTGTCTCCGGATTGATGTATACACGACGGCCGGTGCGATAGGCAATATTGCCATACATGCACAGCAGCGACGAATAATGCAGGTCTTCAATGTCGCCAAGGGGCGTGTTGCGGGTACGAATACAGTCCAGAAAGTGATCAAGATGGTTCGTGGTGATTTCCGTGAAATGTCCATGACTGACTTCAACGGCAGTGCCGTCCCCGTCGTATGCCTCCCAGCCGCCGCCGTGTCGGCTCAGAAACATGAACTGGTTGGCGCCGTGTATTTCAATGCGCGTACCGCTGAAGGGCCACTCGGGTAATTGCTCGCGATCACGCACGTCCATGGGCGTTTTCTGCATGTAAGGCGACCAGAGGGTCTGCTCAAACACCATGGTCAAGCCGTCATACTCCCAGTTAACCGTGTGGGTGTCGGGTGTTTCCTGATCGTCGTCGAAATGGTGGATGCCGCCGCCCGATGTAACACTTTTTGGGTATTTCCTGTCAATCAGCCACCGGGCGATGTCCACCTGATGCACGCCGTCGTTGATAATGTCGCCGCCGGAATACTCCCAAAACCAGTGCCAGTTGTAATGGAAATGATTCGGATTAAACGGACGCATCTGTGCCGGGCCGAGCCACATGTCGTAATCCACGCCGTCCGGCACCGGCGCATCCGGCTTGGAACCAATGGTGGGACGGCGTTTGCTGTTTAACACACGCACAAAATGAACGTCGCCAAATTCCGGCGAACGAATGTGGTCGAAGGCGTGCTGACAATACTGTGCGCTGCGGTTCTGCGCGCCCACCTGCACCACCCGCTCATACTTGCGGGCGGCCTCAATCATTTTCCGGCTCTCCCAGATGCTGTGGGCAGTGGGCTTTTCCACAAACACGTCTTTCCCCGCCTGGCATGCGAGGATGGTTCCCAACGCATGCCAGTGGTCCGGCGTTGCGTTGATGATGGCATCCACTTCGCCATCGTCCAGCACTTCACGGAAATCCGTCACCCGCTTCGGACGTGCCCCGGTGGCCGATTCAAGGCGGTCACCGCAATTGTCCAGCCGGTTCTGGTCGGGGTCCGCCAGATATCGGATGTCCACATCATCCCGCTGCGCAAATTCGCGCACCAGAAACAACCCGCGGCCACCGCAACCCATCACCCCGATTTGGATACGCTCGTTGGCGCCCGCGACGGCGGCTGTTGCTGTGTGTGCTGCGCTCACCGTCGCAGTGGCGGCTGTTGAGTACCTCAGGAAATCCCGTCGTGTAAGTCCATTCATGGTTGCGTCTCCTTTGTTCCTCACCATCACCCTGCAGGCGATTGAACCAGGTACATCCGTATTTCTTATATGGTAATGCAGACGTTGCCGACAAACAAGTTTTTTGGTCGTGGATACGAAACCTGCTCATCGCGCCGACCTCCGCCGATATCAATATGGATGACATGACGCCAACTATGCCGCGCGTTTCCACCACCTGCGGCGGCGATGCATTTAATGACACTCGAATCACAGCAAAAAATCGTCTTGGCGAGAGGGGCGACAGCCCGACGCGGCAATCTGGGACATGAGATTGCGTCACGTTGTTCGCAATGACGATGTAGGGGGATCGCGTCACTGCGTTCGCGATGACGATACTTTTATGTTGCTGATGGTAAGCATGTACATCGGTGTACGACAAGAATCTGTGCGATTTCCGGGTCAGCGTGTGTAGGTTTCCAAGGTGATGGCGAGCGCGTATATGTCGGGCCGGGGTGTCTCAGGCAGGCGCATGGCGTCTTTTTCCGTCATAATGACGGGCACATCGGAAGCAAGCATGTCTTGTGGAATGGCCCCATGGTCGGGCAGGCAGTGTGTTTCCACAATATGAGCGCCCAGGTCGCGCAGCGTTGTTAAGAAGGCGTCGGGATTGCCAATGGCACATACGACGCGGACAGGCGTTTCCCGGAGCAATGAGAGCGGCGCGTCGCCGTTGTCGCACAGGCGCCACAAACCAACCGGCTTATGCTGTGTGTAACGTATGGGCGTGTGCGGCGCATGGTACCTGATGGTTTTTTCCAGTGCATCAAGGGCGGCGCCCGCCTGATCACACCGGGTAAGGATGATCTCCGTCGCCCGGCGCATGGCCTGCAACGGCTCCCGCAGAATACCCCGCGGAACAAGGTAGCCGTTGCCAAAGGGGTTCGCCGCATCCACAAGCAGAATGTTTTCGTTCCGGGCAAGGGCGACCGCCTGAAACCCGTCGTCCATAATCAACAGGGTACACCCCGCTTCAAGGGCGGCTTGTGCGCCTGCTACGCGGTCTGCGGCACGCACAATCCATGCGGCGGGTACGCGGCGGGCGATGAGCGCGGCTTCATCGCCGAAACGGGCGGCGGTGGTGGCATCCGCCATGCCGGGCGCCAATATGAGAGGCGTCCGTGCCGGGGAGGCGCCGTAGCCGCGGGTAAGCACCGCCACGCGCTTTCCG
>SKQZ01000180.1 GCA_007118765.1 Candidatus Hydrogenedentota bacterium | reverse complement strand
TGTCAATGTAATCGCGGGCAATCCAGCCAACTGGGGGATAATCACTTCGGGCGGGTCCAGTTCTGAATATCCATCGCCCTCCGCCACATCCGTCACCTGCATGAAGATGGTGGGCAAGTAATCGGGTGCGCCTATGCCCGGAACAATGGGGTCTTCAATAATGCCTGCCAGCCGGAATGCAACATAACTGGTGGGCACGTCCTCCCATGTCTTGAACGCGGCTTTGACCTGTTCAATTTCGGCGAGCGTAAAACCACGCGGTCCGCCTTCAATACGGAATTCCAATCCTTCACCCGGCTCAATGATGCCGTTTTCGTTGGTGTCGAACTCCTTAAACGACCATGTGGCATATCGCAGCTGCTGGTTAAAATTGAATCCGCCCATCGGGAAGAACCCGTAGGCGCGACCGGCAACTCCGGCCACCAACAACATCAGCGCTGTTACCACGGCCAGACGACGCATACCGATAGTCATCCGTTATTTCCTTTCATAAGCAACAAATATCAACGGCATTTATGCGCTTGCACCACGACGCCGCCGCGCCGCCATCAACGCGGCAATCACCGCGCCCACAAGCGCCAAATCTCCCATGTATCCACCGCCGGCATCCTGCCGCGGCCCGCATCCGAAGAAGCGCACCTTGGGCCGGGATTCCGGATTCACATACTCAAACGCATCCATCTTGATGTCTTCGCCGCCTGTCTTGCCGCCCGTAGCGACCAGCACATTCAGCGGTCCGGTTTTCGGCATGCCGCCCGCCGGGAATCCGACCTGAATCGCCGTTCCGTCGGCGGCAACATCAACGATTGGCATTCTGGTTTCGCCGAAACGCACTTCCAGCGCAGGGGCGCCGAAGAAGTTTTCACCTTCAATAATCACCGGGAAGTCCGCTTTCCGTCCACGCGACGGGTTGACACGCAAAATTTTCGGTCCATAAACATCCACGTCCGAGGTCAGCGTGAACAAGTCGGAACGGCTTGCCTCGTCACCGGTCACCGGATTACGGACAACCAGTGTTACCGGCTCCTGCGGCGTCTTGTCGGGCCGCGTATTGATGGTAACGCTGATGGTGTCATCCTTGGCGTTGTTCACCGTCACGTCGTAGCCACTCAAGGCCACCCGCGGGTTGGCGCCGAAATTCTTGCCGTAAATCAGGAAACTGAACCCTTCGCCCGGCAACGTTTGTATTGGCAGTCGCCGTTGCGACACCGAATCAATTACCAGCGAATTCGGGCCCACGGGACGTTCACGCGCGGTAATAACGCCGGAACGCCGTTTCTGCGAACTGTGGGAGCGGATCCAGTTGTAGCCACTCGAATCAGGGCGTTGCGTCGCCTTCGCGCCATGCAGGAAGTACGACACCGGTGGTTCGCGGAAGTAGGTGATAAAGCCGACGCCGCGCTCCGCCCAGGGGAACTCGCGGAACTTGAGATAATTATGGCGCTCTTCGCCGGGCAAATTCGCCCAGATGTGCGGGTCCGGCTCCGTGGGCGTGTTCGGGCCCCATGATACAATCCCCACGCGTAAATTGTCGCCCACCTGCATCTCATTTGAACCCCGCAACACGATAAAGAAATCCGGGCCGTTCATGGGATCATCCATCCCTTCGCCAAAGCTATCATGCACCCACTGTCGGTTGCGCGGCTGTTCCGCCCGGGGTTTGGGGAAGTCGCTTGTACCCGGCGACGCGAACACAAAACGCACCTTCAACTCATCGGCGGTGCGCCCGGCGAAACGGGGCGGCGCATCCAAGGTCAGGGGGATATCAATGTCGGGATCAAAGACGCCGGGCCGATTATCGGGATGATGGATATTGTCCCGATAGATGGCCACGCCACTAACACGCTGATCAATGTCCAGCGGCAGCAGATCGGTCAAGGGATTGAAGGTGGCATGGGCGCCTTCCTGATAAAACTCCACCGTCACCTCTTCCAGGAAGGACGGATCACGCACCACACGCCATGCGCCATCACGCGGCGTACCGCTCAACAACGTCAGGGAATCGGCGGTGTTGTCAATAATCTCATAACTCTCAAGGCGCCGGTCTATCAGGAAATCGCCTTTCAGGTCACCAGGCCGCCAACGTTGGCCCGGGGCATGGAAACTGCGTTCATACCCCACGCCTGAATCGCCGCTCGCCACCGTGCCGTCTTTGCGGTTGGTGGCCATATTCAGGCCGAGCACCGGCACCGGCGCGCCGCCAATGTGAATATCGCTCCAGCGGCGCGTCATGTCCTCAATCCGCACCGGAATGTTCGCCTGAATCATATCATGGCCATAGTAGCCGTACACCGCGTCTTCTTCCGGATTGGATTTCATAAACGCTTTCGGGCTGGTGTTCACCGGCGGGAAGAATTGAATGCCTGCTTTCTGACGGTTTTCGGCGCGGGACGGCAGGCCGGCGGGCACCATGGCGCGGAACTGCTGGAACCGGCCGAGTTTTTCCGACGTGCTCACGGTGATATACAGGTCACTGCCCGCATTTTGCAAGATATCGTTTAACGGCGCTTCCCATTGCACACGCGGCGTTAGGGTGAGCACCCAAGCCTTGTCCGGTTTGCCATCGCCACTCAAGTCATCAGGCATACCGTCGCCATTCAAGTCCACGTACTCCGGTGCGCTGCTCCAGCGCAACCCGGTAACCGGCACGATATCATACAGCAAGGGCAACGGCGTGTCTGCGTACGCGTCCATCTCTTGCGAGTTTAAGAACGTCAACGGAAGCCCGATACCAAGGCCCGTACCTTCCTCGGAGCGTTCCCAAAGCAACACACCGGAATCAAGGCTCTGATTGGCGTTGCCTTGGGGGTCCAACGGCTTGAGCAGGTCAGGCGTGAAATCCGGCCCCCAAAAGGCCACCGTAATGGCCGCAACAGTAACGCTGTTGCCTTCCATATTGACGATCGGGTCGGCGCTGCCCGCCACATTGATGCCAAGCATGGGGGTATGGCTGCTGTTCGCTTCTATCTTTTGTGTCAACAAACGGGCGCGGGCATCCTCCGGATCCCAGTCTGTCAGTGCCGGGTACTCGCCATGCTGCAATTCGCCCGGCCATGTGGCGTAATGCGGCACTGCCGGTTGCTCCGGCGGCGTGGGGTAGGCGGAAGAACGCGGACCGCCGGGGGGAAGATCGAAGTTCGCCTTGAAGAAGGGCGTATGCTCAAACGCAAATTGGCGCAGCCCCCAATGGGCATACATCGGATACGGTTGCCCAAACAATGATGTGTTCAGGCTAAACTTGATACCGGAGAGCGCAAACGCGTTTACCACGTGCCCGTTGACAAAACGTCTGGCATCCTGAAACAGGGGGTCCATCCATGCCGCAAAGGCCGACATTTGGCGGCACATAACGAAATCACGGAAACCAATGGGAGAATGTCCAAAAGCATCCCGGCCAACACCGCACTGCCGGCTAATCACATTGGACGGGTGGAAATTGAACATCTGGTACCCCAGGACATCGGTAATATCCAGGAAGTCGCGGCGACCAGAATAGGTGCTCACCATATCATGCACATCAACACCCACGCGGAACGGTTTCGCTACCTTCGCGTTCAGCGTGCGTTCCGGCCACCATGGTTCATTGGGCATCCAACGCGGATCATCGGGGCCCATGCCCTTGGCAAACTCAAACTCAATTTCATCTAATTCTTCCGGTTCCGGGAAGGCGCCGCGAATTTGACTGCTGGTCCAAATCCCGCCGGTATACCGTTGTCCCAGCGGGTCCAAACGTTTTGGTTCAATAAACGCACGGAATTCCGCGCCATAGGTGGCGCCGGTACTCGTTTGTTGGCGCAATGAAACGTCTTTGTGTCCGCTGTCGAAACGTGCCACCACAAAGTAGTCATAGGTAAATTCGCTGCCAAACTTGCCTCGTCTGCTTGGATCAGGGAACACATTGTTTGGCGTACCGTTTATGAAGGCCCATTCGGATTGTTCGCCCGCAGTATGCCACAAAGAGATTCTCCACCAAGGATCGCCACCGCCCGGAGGCAGCGGTATATGTTCCCATTCATAGAACGTTACGCCACTGGGTAGGGGCCGGTCGTTGTTAAACGTGACACCGCCGCCAGCCTGTGGCGTGGGCGGCTCGAAAAGGCCGTTACCGTTGTTGTCGCGCCAGACCCATACCCCATTATGCACAACATGGCGTCCATAGGTGCCCGTGTCCCATCCGGCGTGCTCAACGGGCTTGAGGGCATCACGCGGATTGAATCCGCCGTTGCCCGGTGGGCCGTAGGGGTCTGCGCCCACGTCCGTAAGCACGACATTAACATTGACCAGCATGGCCCCTTCTTCAGCACAGTTTGGGCCACGCGTCGAATGCAAGTTGATGCCGATAACGGATGTCCATTCCTCAAGGGCGATAATCCGCCGCTTTTCGAAAAACTCGCCGAACACGATGCTCATAAGCTGGCCCGGTTTGTTCCACCGCGGCCGCGTAAATTCCGCCGGATTAATAGACAGGAAATTGGGGTGCTGCCAGAAATTGGGGGTTGGAATCTCTTGGTTTACCTCCAGAACACCCTCAACAAACTCCGCCCCAGACGGATCATACACGCCAAAGGAGGCGCTGTAGAAGGCTTCGGCCTCCAGCGTTTCGTCCTCGAAGAAATTGGGGCTGTAATCATCTATGGGTTCGACGGTGCCGTCATCATCAATATCAACGGGGATTTCGCCCGTGACCGGATCAATCATTTCAGCGTTACTGACCTCTACGCCCAGCGTCAGCTGGCTGCGCCATGTTGCAGAGGTGCGCACCGCCACCAAATAGGAATTGCCTTCGCGGTCGTCTGTTTCAGGTCCTGCAGAAGGCGTATAGTCGGCGTTTAAGAAGTTGATGTCATACGTCAACGGGGCGAATCCATCACGGTCGCCGCTAGTTGCGCTTTCAAGAGTGACAAAGGGAGCAGTGTGGTCCCATGTAAGCAACAAGTCCCCTTCTCTCACAATGAAATCTATCTCTTCGTCTTCATCTTCCTCGTCCTCTTCATCCCAGAACAAGCCGAACTCAAGAATATCGGAGGTGTGCAGGTCTCTTGTAACCGCATACTCAAGGCCCCGGTCGTCATTATCCGGATCGTTCATGATTTTGTATACGAGCCGTCGCAAGTCACGGGGGGCAAAATCCTCGGGCTCTTCGCCGTATTTCATGGTGAAGCGGAACAGCGGCACCCAATCGTGCAACGGCAGCAAGCCTTCCCTGTCACGCACCCGGCTTTCGACGTCAAACGATGCGGCGGGCACATCTTCCTCTTCCTCGCCCTCGCCTTCTTCCGGTTCTCCTTCGGTTGGGTCAACGGCGGGGCCTTCGCCCGCGTCGCCGCCCTCAGGGCCGATATACTCCCAAGCGCCCATGTCATGGCCGCCTTCATGGGGTCGCGCCGTACCCACGATATCCGTATCCGGCGCGCCGTCGTCGGTGCCCGCATTGATACACGGCGAATCTGCCAACAGGTAGAGGTCGCCTTGGGCAATGTTCCGGAACAACGGGTCTTCATCTATGTTGCCCTGGCCTTCAACGCCGCCCTGCACAGCACTGAAGGTCACCGCGGCGGTACCGTCGTTCTCATTTAGAATGGCATTGGTATTGCCCCATATAATGCAGTTCACAAGCGTCGAATTCGCCGCACCCGTCATGTTGTGAAGGGCGTAGCCGAAATTCCGCGCGAAGGTGGTGTTCCAAATCTCCGGCGCCCCGCTTTCAACAGAAATGCCGGCCCCGTCTTCTTCTTCACCCGGGCTGTTGCCATAAATCAGACAGTTCTCCACGAGGATATCATTGCTGATGAGCAACGCGCCGCCATTGCCGCCGACATTGTTCCGCGTAAACCGGGCGTTGGCGATAATCGAACCGCCGGCGGAACGCGCCACCGCGCCGCCATCGCCCACGGCCGTATTGCGTCGGAAGCTGACAGTGTCAACCGCAAGCCGTCCGCCAAAAATCGCGCCGCCATCGCCTTCCAACGCGCTGTTCTCGACAAAGGTGGAGGCCATAATGCTCACCGTCGAATCGGTGCTGTGAATGGCGCCGCCCTCGGCCGCCCTGTTGCCATTGAACAGGCACGCCTCAATGTCAACCAATTCAACATTGACATTGACCATGGCGCCGCCGCGGTTGTTGATGAAGGAGGAGGAGAATACCATTACTTCGTCCACGTCTTCGTTAAACAGCGCCGTCTCGAGATTATCCTGAAATTCCACGCGCCTGATGCGCGGCGCGCCGCCGACATTGTGCATGCCGTCTATATTGTCTTGGAAAATGGAGTCTTCCACGCGGGGAGACGCATTGACATTAAACATACCCACGGCATTGTTGGCAAAACCGCAATTGCGCACCACAGGCGACACATCGTCGTTATACATGCCGCCGTTAATGATCACGAAGCCGTCGAGCACGCTGTCCGCGCCCACAACGGCATACCGTTCATTAGCGCCGTCAATGGCCGTAATATTGGCGAAAATGTCGCGCTCAAACTTGCTGTCCTCCATGCCGATGAAACCGCCGTACATGCGCACGCCGTTCTTCATCTGCACGGCGGGCGCATCGCCCGCGCCCTCTTGATACAATCCGCGGGCAACCCAGATTTCGTCGCCCGCCGATGCAACATTCAGCGCCTGATTGATGGTCCTGAACGGCGATTCCCACGTGCTGCCGTCCTGCTGGGGATATGGCGAGTTCACGTTGACATACCAGATGTTGACCGGTTCCGGATCCGGCTCTTCGCCTTCGCCTTCGTCGTCCACGGGGACCTCGCGAGGCCGATAGCCCGCAATCACCTCTTTAATCTCGCGGATGGTGCGCGCATTGTCCGCCGGCGCAAATTCACCGGTGTAGCTGCCCGTGGGTACGCCCGCATAATTGATGTCCGGGTTGGAGAACAGCGGCAGATGGGTATCCCACTCGAACGTATCAAAGTCGAATTCGGGATAGGTCATGATGGACGCATAGCGCCGGTTGTTCAGGCCGCGCCAGCGCCAGCCGGTGGAATACTCAAACAGACCGCCTTCAGGCGGGGCCGGTTCCATCATCTGATTGCGGCTGTGATGACAGCCCAAGTTGTGTCCTATCTCGTGGATAAGAACCATGTCGGCATACTCGACGGACACCACCGAGAAGCCCCAGTTGGGTTCACCGGCAGGATCCAGCAGCAGCCATGCGACACCGGCAAACCCGCTCGCGCTCGCTTCGCTGAGGTTCATCAGCACCACAAGATCCGCGCCATATTCATTGCGCAGGTCATGCACTTCCACCAGCTCTTCGGCGGGGTTCAGGCCTTCGGGCAAATCCTCGGGAGGGAAATCGTCATGAAACGTAAGATTGTATAAGTCTGAAACGTAATCATCAGACTCGGTATAGGGCACCTGTTGCGCATGGACAAGCCGCAAATGCAAATCCACGTCGCTATTCTGCAAGGTGACATTGGCCTGTTCCATCGCCTGTGAAATCACATTGTTAATGCCGGTGCGATTTATGCGCGCCCATTGCTCTGACGCGGGGGTGTACACCACCATGACATCAATCATGGGGCGGTCGCCGACAACAGGCGCCAGTTTGGGTTCCGGGAACAACTCTTTGTCGTATTGCGGCCGCTCCGGTACGGGCGAGGGGATGCCGCGCAAATCTTCCGCACGGTGTTCGGAGACAACATAGCCGCCCGATGCCGTTTCCTCGGCAACGATATAGACGAGCCCGTCATCCAGCACATCCGCGCGCAACAGCGCACGTCCCTCGGGATCAAGCGTCATCAGGAAATAACCATGCTCCTGATCCATGAGCCGTCCACTGAAGGAAATCACATCAAGCAGGTTGTCGCGCACCTGTTCGATGTCAACCGTAAGCATCACATCGTCAAACAGGTCCAGCGTTGCTTCCCGGACATCTTTGGTAAGAGCAATGTCCGACAGTACCTCCGGATCAAACGCAACCTCCCTGCGGCGCAATGGCAGGTGTTTATCATCTGTTTCCGGGGCTGCAACCGCGTCGCCCACCCCGTATAACAACACGGGCGTGGTCACGGTCTCCGTCGGTGTGGCCGCCTCCGACGGAACAACGAATGCTCCCAAGCCGGACACTACGCCAACCGTCAACGCCAATACGAGGGCAACTATTATGCAGCGGTTCCCCTTCACTGATGAGACAGGACCGAAAATCATTTCCTCACTCCCATCCGAATTTGGATTTTAATAGCCATGATTACATGCTACTTTTGCTTCGAAGCTCATTATCTCACAATCATCACCGACCGTCAAGTATATAATAACGTACGGAGAATGTCACATCATATCACGATACGGACATAACGATGCAATTCTTCCATTGTACCAAATCGGTAAACTCTTGACAACTCATTATAGATTATTACAACTTTACACATCAATGTCAACTAAATTATTTTGGCGCCGCGGTGCGCCGCACGTGTTGCCGCGTTCTGCAGGTCGGTGATGACGGGAGTAGTTGCCGCGCCGCCGCACCGGCTGCGTTGTCGAAAAAAGCGCCATACACATCCTCCACAGGGCAGACACATCCGGTACTGATCCATACCATTGCGGTTTGTTCGCCACATGTCTCACGTTGCCATCCATTCTTCCCACAGGGCAGCGCTGCCTTTTCACTGATTTAGCGTGTTTCTATGTTGCGTCAACAGTCGCCACTACTGTCCTTATAGCCATATTCACCGACATTACGCATCGTCTTCCTGCTCGGCATCCTCCATGGTCATCTGCTCGGGCATGTCACCTCCCGCTTCAGCGTCTTCAGGCGGCGCGCCGTCCACCTGCGCAGGCGCATTTTCCGTGGCCACCGCTTCCTTGCGCTCGCCCAATGCACGGGCCACGGCGCTCACCACCGCGCCGGACTGGGGCGTCATAACTTTCACCCCCTGCGTGTTGCGGCCAATGGTGCGAATGCCCTTTACGCCGGTGCGTATAACAACGCCGTCGGTGGCCACCAACACAATTTCATCATCGTCGTCCACGGTCAACATCCCCACCACCTTGCCGTTGCGTTCCGTGGTTTTGATGTTGATGATTCCCCGTCCGCCGCGATGTTGCAATCGGTATTCACCCACTTTGGTGCGTTTTCCGAACCCGTTTTCCGTGATGCTCAACACGGTTTTTTCGTCTTCCGCCAGCGACACGCCCACCACACAATCGCTCTCTTGCAGGCGTATGCCGATCACGCCGCGTGCGGTGCGCCCCATGGCGCGCACGTCTTTTTCGGGGAAACGAATGGCAAGTCCGTCATGGGTTGCGATGAGGATGTTGTCATTCCCGGACGTAAGCAACGCTTCCCACAAGCTGTCGCCCTCGTCCAGGTCAAGCGCAATAATGCCGGCAGACCGGGGATTGCTGAACGCCTTCAGCGCGGTCTTTTTCACCACACCGTGCTTGGTAACCATAAATACAAAGCGTCCCTCTTCCGCGAGGTCGCGCACCGGCAGAAACGCGGTGACAGTTTCACCGGCGTCCAAGTTCAACACATTGACAATGGCGCGGCCCCGTGCGGTGCGCCCGGCCTTGGGCAACTCATGCACTTTGCGCCAATACACCCGCCCGCGACTGGTAAAGAAGAGCATGTACTGATGGGCGGACGCAATAAACAGGTCGCGCACAAAGTCGTCGTCTTTGGTGTCCATGCCGGACACCCCGCGCCCGCCGCGCCGCTGCTTGCGGTAGGTGGTCACGGGCAGCCGCTTGATATACCCCTGATTGGATACGGTAACCACCATGTTTTCGTCGGCGATAAGATCTTCCACCCGAAACTCGCCCAGTTCATCCAGAATATCCGTGCGGCGCGCATCGCCATAGGTTTCGCGCACCTTGATGATTTCCTTGCGCACCTCGGCAAGGATCGTCTTTTCGCTGGACAAGATATTGCGCAGCCGTTCTATCTCTTTAAGCAGGTCCCGGTATTCCTGTTCGAGTTCACTCCGTTCAAGCCCGGTGAGCCGCCGAAGCCGCATGGCCAGGATGGCATTGGCCTGGGCTTCGCTGAACCCGAACGTGTCCATCAACCGCAGACGCGCGTCATCCGTGTCATTACTCTTGCGGATAATGGCGATCACTTCGTCTATGTTGTCAATGGCCTTGAGCAGGCCTTCCACGATATGGGCACGCGCCTCGGCACGGTCAAGTTCAAACCGGGTACGCCGTTCGATGATTTCCGAGCGGTGCTGAATGTAACAGAAGACAATGTCGCGCAGATTCAATACGCGCGGCGTATTTTTCACCAGCGCAAGCATGATGATGCTTGCAGTCACCTGCATTTGCGTGTGCTTATACAGTTGGTTCAAAACAACTTCGGGCTCTTCGCCTTTGCGCAATTCAATCACGATGCGCATGCCGTCCTTGTCCGATTCATCGCGCAGATCGGTGATTCCCTCAACGGTCTTGTTTTGTACGAGCGTGGCTATGTTTTCAATCAGCCGGGTCTTGTTTACCTGGTAGGGGATCTCCTGGACAATGATCTTTTCCTTGCCCCCTTCCTTGTGCGACTCCACGGCAACTTTCGCACGTACCGTCACACGGCCGCGTCCCGTTTTGTACGCTTCGCGAATGCCGCCGCGCCCGCAGATAATGCCGCCCGTGGGGAAATCCGGTCCTTTGACAAATTTCATAAGGTCTTTTGGCGTGGCATCCGGATTATCAATCAAATGCACCACCGCGTCGCAGACCTCCGTCATATTGTGAGGGGGACAGCTGGTCGCCATGCCCACGGCAATGCCATAAGAACCGTTCACCAACAGGTTGGGTATGGCCGAGGGCAGCACCGTGGGTTCCTTTTCACGGCCATCGTAGTTGTCGGCCATGTTGACGGTCTTCTTTTCGATGTCTGCAAGCATCAGGGCGGAAATGCTTTCCATGCGCGACTCGGTATACCGCATGGCCGCCGCGCTGTCACCGTCCACCGACCCAAAGTTGCCCTGCCCGTCCACCAACGGATAGCGCATGTTCCATTCCTGGGCCATGCGCACCAGCGTATCGTAAATGGCGGCATCGCCGTGGGGATGGTATTTACCCATGGTTTCGCCCACGATGGCCGCCGATTTCCGATAAGGCCTGTTCTTGGACAGGTTCAATTCGTGCATGGCGTACAGGATGCGCCTGTGCACCGGTTTCAGTCCGTCGCGCACGTCGGGCAGCGCACGGCTGACAATCACACTCATGGAATAGTCAAGAAACGACGTTTTCAGTTCTTGCTCTATCGGCATCGGTTTTATGCGTTCGCTTGCGTCCATCTAGTCTCTTTCCGTCTTTCTGTCAGCCTTTTCGTCAAACATCCAGATTCTGCACTTCCGCGGCATGCTTCTCAATAAACACCCTGCGCGGCTCCACCAAGTCCCCCATCAGCGTGGTCAACACGTCGTCCACCATGGCTTCATCTTCAGCGGTTATTGACAACAATACACGGTTCTTCGGGTCCATGGTCGTTTCCAACAACTGTTCCGCGTTCATTTCGCCCAGCCCTTTGTACCGCTGCACGGACAAGCCCTTGCGCCCAGATTCGAGCAGGAAGTCGCGCAACGCCAGCAGGTCGTCCGTCTCGAAAAGGCCGTCGCCATTGGTGTCCTTGGAAGACGCCGTCACCAGGTACGGCGGCGCACCTGCGGCCGCCATGGGCTCGTTGTGCCCGAGCAGCGCCGAAAACTCATGGCTCTTGAAGAAAGCCAGGTCCACTTGATTTTTTTGACGCACCACTGCGGGTTTGAGCCGCGCTGTGCCATTGCCGTTTTCTTCGATCTCGTCTTGCGCCTCAAGCGTGTTGATCGGTTCCGCTTCATCGCCAAAGAGTTCCACAATCTCCTTGTAGGTGAGCGCACCGGGATCCATGTACTTCTCACGGGGCAGCTGCATGCATTTCTGCAACGCCTCGCGGTCCACGCCAAAAACACGGTTGACACGACTAATCATGCGCTCCCGTTCTTGTGCCGCACGAATGGCGCGTGACAATTTCTTCAACGTAATCGGCTTGCCTTTGGCATCCCCCTCCGCTCTTACGTCCAAGCCGTCCAGCGCCAGCTCATAAATGAAGTCTTCGTATTCCTGCTCGGTGTTTACATACCGCGCTTTCTTGCCCTTCTTGATCTGATATAACGGCGGCTGGGCAATGTATAAATGGCCCCGTGTAACCAGTTCGGGCATCTGCCTGAAAAAGAAGGTGAGCAACAACGTGCGGATATGGGCGCCGTCCACATCGGCGTCCGTCATGATAATCACCTTGTGATAGCGCAGTTTGCTAATGTCAAAATCGTCCTTGCCAAAACCAACGCCCAACGCGGTAATCAACGAGCGAATTTCCTTGTTGTTCAACATCTTGTCTTCGCGCGCCTTCTCCACGTTCAACACCTTCCCGCGCAACGGCAGAATGGCTTGGAAACGGCGGTCACGGCCCTGCTTGGCCGAGCCGCCGGCGCTGTCGCCCTCAACAATGAACAACTCGCAACTGGCCGGGTCCCGTTCCGAGCAATCCGCCAGCTTCGCGGCCTGCCCCAAACTGTCCAACGCCCCTTTGCGCCGGGTCAGTTCCCGCGCTTTGCGCGCCGCCTCACGGGCGCGCGCCGCCTCAAGGGTCTTGTTGATGATACGGTTGGCAACATTCGGGTTCTCTTCAAAAAACGTGCGCAGCCCCTCATATACCAGCGAGCTCACAATGCCCTGCACCTCGCTGTTGCCCAGTTTCATTTTCGTCTGGCCTTCAAACTGCGGGTTGCGCAGACGCACCGAAATAATGGCCGTAAGCCCTTCACGGGCATCGTCGCCGGAAATGGAGGCATTGCTCTTCCTGAACATATTGTTCTTGCGAGCATAATCGTTCAGGCTTTTCGTCAGCGCAGCGCGAAAACCGCTGAGATGCGTACCGCCTTCATGGGTGTTGATGTTGTTGGCAAAACTGGAGAGCGCCTCGCTGTACGCGTTTGTATATTGCAACGCCACCTCAACCTCAACATCATCCCGCGCCAGTTCCATGTAAATGGGGGAGCGGTGCAGCGCGTCTTTGTTGCGATTCAGATACTTCACATATTCGACGATGCCGCCTTTGTACTGCATCACAATCGGCTCGTCGTCCGTGCGCTCGTCTTCAAAAATTATCTTGATGCCCTTGTTCAGGAACGCCAATTCACGCAGACGGGTCAGCAGCATTTCGGTGTTGTATTCCGACTCCTCAAAAATGTCGGGATCGGGCAGAAAGGTAATGCGCGTGCCAGACGCCTTGGTACGGGTGCGCTTCTCAATAGGTCCTTTGGGAACGCCCCGGTCAAAACTCATGAAATGAAGATATCCGTCACGCTTCACTTCCACGTCAAACCATTTGGAAAGCGCATTCACACACGATACGCCCACGCCATGCAAACCGCCCGACACTTTATAACTGGAGTTGTCGAATTTGCCGCCCGCATGCAAGATGGTAAGCACCACTTCCAGCGCGGTCTTCTTCCGATATTTGGGATCGCGATGCAAGTCAACGGGGATGCCCCGTCCGTTGTCTTCAACGCTTACGCTGTTATCAATATGCACCGTCACATTTATCTGCGAACAATACCCTGCCAGCGCCTCGTCAATACTGTTGTCCACCACCTCATACACCAGGTGATGCAAGCCGCGCGTTCCTGTGTCGCCAATATACATGGCGGGGCGTTTGCGCACCGCCTGAAGACCTTCGAGCACCTGAATAGAACTGGCGCCGTACTCATTTTTTGCCATGTTTGTGTACCTCAAAAATTACTGGATGCAACCTCCGGCAGAATGTGAATTCAGTATACCAAAACAGCCTGCTTAATACAACATTTTGCGTAGAATCATATCGCTCAATACGCCATGTTGTGTTGACATGTCAAACGCCTATTGCGCCGTTTTCACGCAAGAAAACCGTGGGCGTCAGGGGCGTGCCGTCTTGTGCGCAACAGAAAAGATGTCGGGTTGTTTTGGTTAAGAACCACCCCGTATACTGAGCGTCCG
>SKQZ01000282.1 GCA_007118765.1 Candidatus Hydrogenedentota bacterium | reverse complement strand
TCACAGACGGCTCCGTGATTTACGAACAAACCCGAATCACCGGCGGCGGAAACTACACCGCTTCGCCTTGGGCGTATAACGGGAAGATATTCTGTCTTAATGAAGACGGCGTCACCTTTGTCGTCAAAGCCGGTGATGAGTTCGAGGTTCTACACAACAACCCGCTGGCGGAGGACGATATGGGAATGGCGACGCCCGCCCTTGTCGGTGATCGTCTGCTCATCCGCACCTCGGCACGGGTGTATTGCATTCAAAATCCGGGGGATGCCGACCAAGGCTCAACCGGTTCTTGACCTAGCCCACATGGTCCGGCGTACGCGACCAATCCGGGCTAGAACCAAGTCGGAGAAAACGCTATGAATAAAAGACAACGCTGGCAACCGGGCTTCATGTCATGGGCTGTCCTGCTGTTGTGTTACTGTTTGCTGGCGCAGGCTAACGTAACGGAGGAAACTGTGGATCGCAGCACCCTTTTTGGCAAAGTGATGTGCGGCTATCAGGGCTGGTTCGCTTGTCCCGATGATGGCCTTGGACGGGGCTGGTATCATTGGGGACGGGGCCATGATTTTTGTCCCGACAGGGTCACCATAGATCTGTGGCCCGATGTGTCCGAACTGGATGAGGACGAAAAATGTCCCACATCCTTTGTTCATGCCGACGGTTCCACCGCATACGTGTTCAGTTCCCAGCATCCCAAAACGGTAAACCGCCATTTCAAATGGATGCAGGAATACGGCATAGACGGCGCCTTTGTGCAGCGCTTTGGCGCAGAAGTGATTGCGGGCGAATTGCAGTACCGCCAGTTCACCCGCGTGCTCGAGAATGCCCGGCGCGGCGCGTATGATCATGGACGCGCCTATGCGCTCATGTACGACCTGTCCGGGCTGCAGGCGGGACAAGTGGCGCTGCTTCATGATGATTTCAACCGGCTGCTTGACGAGGGCATTATTTTTGGCGACGACGACGCGGCCTACCTGCACCATCGCGGCAAGCCGGTGGTGAGCGTTTGGGGCGTTGGTTTCAGCGATGACCGTTCCTACACCCTTGCGGAATGCGCCGAGTTGGTGCAATTCCTGAAGACACATCCCGCTGCGCCCGGCGGCGCGGGCTTCACGGTCATGTTGGGCGTACCCACCTTCTGGCGGACGTTAAACCGGGATGCCCTCGACGATCCGTTCCTGCACGATACCCTCCGCATGGCCGACATCATTTCGCCCTGGGCTGTGGGACGTTACACAGATGCCGCGGGCGCGGAACGTCTGGCGCAGCAGGTTTGGAAGACGGACATGGAATGGTGCCGCGAGAACGATCTTGATTTTTTGCCCGTGGTCTTCCCGGGCTTCAGCTGGCACAATCTGAACCCCGAGCATCCCATCGACCATATCCCCCGCCACGGCGGTAACTTCTTGTGGGCCCAGTATCGGGCCTTGCGTGAATTGGGCGCCACCATGGTTTATCAGGCCATGTTTGACGAGGTGGACGAGGCAACGGCCATTTTCAAATGTACCAATGACCCCCCGGTGAACGGAACGTTTTTGACCTATGAAGGCCTGCCCACCGACCATTATCTGTGGTTGACCGGCATGGGCGGCAAACTCATCCGGCGTGAAATCGAAGCAACGGAGGCGCTGCCGGTGCGCTGCCCGGAAACAGGCAAGGAGTAAGGCGATACCGTATGGTGCGGCGCTCCGGGGACAGCATGCCTGAGTTTCGGGTATGTCCGCAACCCTGCCAATAAGCGGGCCCCCATGGTTTTGCTGCGTGTTCATTACAGATTAACTCTCTTTACGGGCATACCCGGCGCACCAACAAGCCAAACTCAACCCATAGAAGGCAACAAGAATGAACATGCTGCCGGCAATACTTCTGATTCTTATCCTTTGCACGCAAAAAGCGTCGGCCGTTGCAGAGGAGCAATGGCGGGAAGATGCCCAAGGGCGGATTGAACAAATACGCAAAGGCGATCTGGTGGTGCGCGTTGTGGATGGCAACGAGACGCCTGTCCCCAATGTTCCCGTACATATCGCGATGGAACGACATGCTTTTCCGTGGGGCACATGCGTACAGGCAGCAAGAATTATCTGCGGGCAACCTGACAATGAAACATACCGCGAAAAGTTGCTTGAGTTATTTAACTGTGCCGTCCTTGAGAATGATCTGAAGTGGAATGTGTGGCATGGCGCGGCCGGCCCCGGCTTCAACCGGGAACAAACCCGCAAAGCGCTGATATGGCTTCATGAACGTCAATTCCGCATCCGGGGGCATTGCCTTGTATGGCCAAGCTGGAAATACTTTCGCCCCGAGGGCGAGGAATTGCGCACGGACTTGGCGGCCTTTCAAAAGCGTGTTCTGGAGCACATTGACGAACTCGCCGAGTTTACCCGTGACTATGTGTCGGAGTGGGATGTCGTTAACGAACCGGTTCATCACAACGAGGTTATTCGGGCGCTGGGAGAAGACGCCATGGTCGAATGGTTTTCCCATGCACGGCAGGCGCTCCCGGATTCCTGCCTGTTGTTCATTAACGAATATAACATTGTGGAGCCGGACAATCCTCTTGCACGCGCGCCATACAAAAAGATTATCCGTAATCTGCTCGAAGCGGGCGCTCCCCTGGAAGGCATCGGGTTCCAAAGCCATTTCCACGACCCGCCTACAACTCCGGAGGAGGCGTTGCGGGTGTTCGACCAGTTTGCGGTTTTTGGGTTGCCCATCGTGGTGACGGAATTTGACATAAACACAAAGGACGAATGCAGACAGGCGGCATTTACCCGGGACTTTATGACGGCGGCGTTCAGCCATCCTGCTTGTTCCGGGTTCCTGATTTGGGGATTCTGGGAAGGCGCGCATTGGCGTCCCGATGCCGCAATGTTTCGTAAGGACTGGTCGGAAAAGCCCAATCTCCATGCCTACCGTGACCTGGTCTTCAATGAATGGTGGACCGATATAGAGGAAACCACAGATGAAAACGGCGTCTTGTCCGTGAGAGGGTTCAAAGGCGACTACACAATCGGTGTTGACGTACAAAAGTACGCCGCCGCCATTCATGATACGCCAACAACAATCGAAATCGTACTGTGCAACTGATTGCCGCGACCTTGCCACGTCGTGTTGAACTACATCATCCTGAAGGGATTCATTCCGGGTCTTTGTGTGCGTTCAGGCATTGTTCGACTGAGTGAAGGAGTATGGCGGACAACCATCAGGAACGCCACCTACCACTCTGAACGGTTGTTCGGATGCCGCCATCGGCTCGGCAGCCAAAGGGCAATGGGTTTGGATAGGTCGGTTTTGCTATCATGGCGTGTGGCTGATGAAAATAAGGAGCAAAGCAATGACCAACCTGACACGTGGCTCAAAACGCCGGATTCTTATGATCGTGTGTGTGCTGTTGGCGGGTTTGTCGGCGGCCGCCGCCACGCCCCAACGGACGGTGGATGATTTTGGCGCTGTGGGCGACGGTGAAACGGATGACACCGCCGCTATCCTGGAGGCCGTTGCAGCGGGTGACGGTTCCTTGGTGTTCGGGCGCGGCGTTTATCGCATTACCGCGCCGATTGTCATTGCGCTCGAAGAACACGGTTACATGAGCGTGTCCGGCGATGCCGGCGCCACGCAACTGCTGATGGACGGTGCGGGCCCGGCCTTGCATATCATCGGCACCCACGGCGGCACGGCCAACCCGCGCTCGGTGCAGCCGGAAGTGTGGCAGCGGGAGAGCATGCCGCTGGTCCGCGACCTCGAAATTGTGGGCGCCCACGAAGCAGCCGAGGGCATACGCCTTGAAAAGACCATGCAGGCCGTTATTACGCGGGTGCTGATACGCAACTGCCTGCATGGAATCCGACTGACAAACCGCAATCGAAACTTGATTGTGTCGGATTCGCATTTGTATGAGAATCATGACACGGGCATCTTTTTTGATGACGTCAACCTGCATCAGGTGAACATTATCGGCAACCACATCAGCTACAGCGGGCGTTCCGCCATATTGGTGCGGGACGGCG
>SKQZ01000327.1 GCA_007118765.1 Candidatus Hydrogenedentota bacterium | reverse complement strand
TTTGCGCAGGCCGCCGGCTGACAGCGTGTTAGTACACGTCGAAGTCGGCGGGCAAGCAAAGTGCCTGATATGGTGTAAGATTCGCAGGCGCAACAGAAATCTTGTGAAATATCCGGGTTAATGGGTGAAACCATTTTCAAGAGGCATCAGTCAAGTTATAGTGACAATCGCAGGGATAAACTCAACCCAGCATCATACGTTATGTTGTGACTGAACGTGACCTGCTTGGAAACTCGAAGCGGCAGCGCCACCGGGTACGGCAATCTGATGATGTTGTATACCCCCGTGGTGGTTGTCACGACACAAGGAAGAAGAAGTTTATGTGATTGTTGATGTAGAACGCTGGTACTGAGGCGTTTATTTTTTCAGGGAACCCCTAAACAGGAAAGGAAAGAAGTATGAAGAAGAAGATTGTTGTGTCTATGTTTGTTGCGATGCTTTCGCTCACAATGGCGGCACATGCCACCAGCCACAATGCGGATGCACTTTTGGAACAGGTCTTGTTGCTGCGCCTGGTGGAAGAAGTCGGCGTAAGCGAGTGGGGCATGGTGGAAGTGCTGCAAGGGTACAGCGAGTACCGCGAAATGATGGACGACTTGGGAGCGCGGCGCGCAGATAAACGCGCGGCGCTGGAAGCGGCCTTGGCAGCAGAGGAAGGCCCGGCAACAATATCGTCCCTTACCCGTGAGCTCATGGATATTGACATGAATATTCTGCGTGCGGTGCAAAACAGCGTTGGTGAAGCGGGAGGCGTCCTCGGAACAAGCGCAGTGGCGCAACTGTATCTCCTTGTAAGCGATTTGGACGGCGCAAAAGCCCAGCTGTTGGCTGAATTAACCGGAAAACCGGCGGCGCCCGCCGTTTGTCCGCTCACCGCAGAAGCATGCGCTGTCGACGCAATGGCGACGGTTGAATTAACGGAAGAGTTTGCCATTGAGCATTCTCTGGCTTATATGCAGAAGATTGCAGATAAGGACTTGGAAGGGTTCATGTCCGTTGTTGCGGATGACTTTGAACACTACCAGTTCCGCACCAAAGACGAGTTGGAGAGCTTTTTGGACGATGCCATGTTTATGGGCTACCTTGACAACATAGAGATCAAGATAGACGATGTCGAAGTCGAAATTGACGGCGATACCGTCACGGCATATCCCGTTGACATCCTGGGTTCGTTCGGCACGGTAACGCTGGAGCTGGTTGGCGAATTGCGCGACGGCAAATTGATGCTTGTCAGCATGGATGCCTTCGGCATTTAAAACACTTATAACAACTGCCAAGCGGCAGCGGCGCGTACAAAGCGTGCTGCTGCCGCTTTTTCCCATTCATGAAGCTTCTGCTTCCGTCATGACATTATGCAGTATGCCTATGTTTTCAATGGCGGCATCCAATGTGTCACCGGAGCGCAAGTATTGCCCGGTGGGCATGCCAATGCCCTCGGGTGTGCCCGTTGCAATAACGTCACCGGGCGCCAAGGTCATGGATTGTGAAATGAAGGCAATAACGGCGGCCACGGGAAAAATCATGCGGGCCGTTGAGGCATTCTGGCGGAGCACTCCGTTGATATGTTGTGTCAGTGTCAACGACTGCGGGTCGGGGATGACACGTGATGACGCAACGCAGGGACCCATCGGACAAAACCCATCGTGCCATTTTCCGTGCAACCAGTCAAAAAACACATCTTTCTTGCGCTCCTTGCGATTGGGTGTCGGGCGGTAGCAACGGTCTGATATATCATTCACCACGAGATAACCGGCGACATGATCAAGGGCGTTCGCCTCGGCAACGTGCTTGCAGCGCTTGCCAATAACCACGCCCAGCTCGCATTCGTAATCAATATGGTCCGGCGACACGCGCGGAATGGGAACGGAGGCATTCGGATCGTTGAATGTTGTTGGCGGTTTCATAAACACATAAGGAAAGGTTTCAGCCCGTTCCACAGCCACCTCGCCACTCTCGCGCACGTGGGCCGCATAATTGCCCGCAAGCAACAATACCTTTCCGGGCATTTCGATGGGACGCAGCAACCGCACCATGTCAACGGGCATGGCCAGCGCATCTCGTTCATTCGCGTGGGTCTGCAACCAGTCATGCACAGCATGGGCGGTCTGCTCAAGGCGACCATGAGGCAATAGGGCAACAGGTTCCGTGGCCGATTGCAGTGCATCGGCATTTTCTATTGCTTCGCGGCACTGCGCTGCGGCGGCGGCAATCGGTACGACGGTATCGTCGTAATAAAACCCCAACGAACAGGCATCATTGTATTCGTAACGGCATATACGCATGTCAACTGCTCCTTAAAACCGGGATGGTGCATTGGGTTAACCCGGATATTTCATCAGGTTTCGTCGTGAGCCTGTGAAGATTGCGCCAGAGTAGGTGTTTTGCGCAGGCCGCCGGCTGACAGCGTGTTAGTACACGTCGAAGTCGGCGGGCAAGCAAAGTGCCTGAAATGGCGTAAGATTCGCAGGCGCAACCCCGCCACGGCGGGGTGAAATATGCGGGTTGAGTGTTCCATCAGTGTACAGGGTATCCCCCATGCTTTGCCAGATTTCTGGTACGCGGGACAATAACAACAACTCCGAAAGAGAAATGTCGCAAAAACATCCTGACCTCACGGTCGGGAGTTCTTCTTAACGATGGGACAGGGAATGACACCGCCAATTGTTCCCCATGCGCACCATGCGCTATACTGGCATCCATTGCGTGGCGTTTCAACATGGCTATTGACCGCGATCCGGCAGCTATGAAGCGCCTGCAACGCCACCGGCATTTTTGCGAAAGCGGGACTTCGGTTATCCTCCTTCATTGCGCGGGGTCTTCCGGCGTTCCCTTTTCAATGAGATGACAGGCTGTACATACGAATCTTCTTGGTTGTTATGGACCGGACAAGGCGGTAATCTACAAATGTATTTTCGGTTTTAGGAAACATGTATGAGTAAACATACCATTCTGGTGACAGGCGGTGCAGGCTTCATCGGCTCCCATGTTGTGGATGCTTTTATTAAAGCGGGGCATACCGTCGTTGTCGTGGATGACTTGTCTTCCGGCAGCGTAAAACATGTTCACAAGGATGCCGTTTTTTACGAGATGGATATCCGGTCGCCCCAGTTGCAAGAGGTTTTTGCCGCGCACGCCCCCAC
The DNA here is from genome assembly GCA_007118765.1 of Candidatus Hydrogenedentota bacterium. GTDB lineage: Bacteria > Hydrogenedentota > Hydrogenedentia > Hydrogenedentales > CAITNO01 > SLFT01. The sequence continues at coordinate 898 of SKQZ01000327.1, read as the reverse complement.
CATTGTAAGCCACCATGCTGCACAAATTGATGTACGCAAAAGTGTGGAAGACCCTCTCTATGACGCGGACGTTAACATTCGCGGCACAATAAACCTGCTGGAAATGTGCGTGGCACACGGCATCAAGAAGTTCCTCTTTGCTTCCACCGGCGGCGCCATATACGGGTCGCCGACGGATCTGCCCGCAGATGAAACGTGTCCGCCCAAACCCGAATCGCCCTACGGAACAAGCAAATTATGCACGGAAAACTACATCGCGCTTTACAGTCGCATCCATAAACTCTCGTACACCATTTTGCGATACCCAAACGTCTACGGCCCGCGCCAAAGTCCCCACGGCGAGGCGGGCGTGTGCGCCATACTCGCGGGCATGATGCTGTCCGGCGAAACACCGGTGTTATATGGACAAGGGAAGGCGTTCCGCGACTACGTTTTTGTGAGCGATATAGCGGCGGCAAATGTGATGGCCTTGCGCAAAGGCGCTCAGGAAACATTAAACCTTGGTTCGGGTAACGCCGTGACCGTACAACAGTTGTTTGATCAAATCAAGCGGTTCACGAACTTTACCAAGAAACCCCTGTTAAAACCGTTGCGCCCCGGCGAAGTCAAGGGCATCTACATTACCGGCGAACGGGCCGCACGTGTGTTGGGCTGGCGGCCCACGGTTTCTCTGGAGGCGGGACTGCAACAGACGGTTGATTTTGTGAGGGAGCAACGCACGGAAACGGAAGCCGAACACAGCCGGTAGCGCCTACGTTATCGAGGCACGCTATCTCGCCTGCTGTTTGTACGTTTGTTACATACCCGCCCTGATCTCCCATTGTTGAAAAAGGACTCATGCTGTGAAGATACAAGTTTTAGGCGGCGGCGCATGGGGCATCGCGCTGACACGACTATT
>SKQZ01000272.1 GCA_007118765.1 Candidatus Hydrogenedentota bacterium | reverse complement strand
CTGCGAATCTTACACCATATCAGGCACTTTGCTTGCCCGCCGACTTCGACGTGTACTAACACGCTGTCAGCCGGCGGCCTGCGCAAAACACCTGCTCTGGCGCAATCTTCACAGGCTCACGGCGAAACCTGATGAAATATCCGGGCTAGCCACAGGCTGCATCATTTGTTGCGCCTGCGGATATCATGCCGTCCCGCACTTTCTGCGTACCGCTTTGATGAAACGGACCGATCAGGAACCGGTCAGGTTTTTGTATACGGCGTGGGTTTGCGCAACCATACGCTCAACAGAAAACTTATCCTGTGCAAGCCGACACCCGGCCGCGGCCATTTCCCGCGCTTTATCACGGTCGGAAAGGGAAGCGATGATTGCCTGCGCGAGCGCCTCTGGGTTACGCGTCGGCGTCAAATAACCCGTCTCATCGGGTATCACCATTTCCCGTGCGCCACCGGCCTCTGCCGCGACCACGGGCACCCCCGCCGCCAGCGCCTCCAGAATGGAGGTGCCCAGCCCTTCCGACCAACTGGAGGACACATACACGTCGGCAGCACGAATGATCCCGGGCGCATCCTTGCGGTTTCCCAAAAAGGTGACGCATTCGCCGAGGTCAAGCGCATCTCGTTTTGCTTCCAGCGCACCGCGCAAGGGCCCCTCCCCGGCGATACACACACGCAGGGCGGGAAAGGTGCGGCGCACGATGACGGCGGCATCAAGCAGATTGGCATGGTCCTTGTGCCCCACCAACGCGCCGGCACTGACCAACAACGGCGCTTCATCCTGCACATTCAGCGATGATCGGGACACCACCGGCATGAGTACCCGCTCCATGTCCACCGCACTGTGTACCACACACGTTTGCGGCGGGTGCAGACCGTACTCGGCAAGCGTTTCCTGCACTTTTTCCGATACACACAGGATACGGTCAGGCGTGTTATACTTCCAGCGGTTCAAAAAGTGACCCTTGGGGGGGAAATTGACACGACGCGAAACCACAATGCGGCTGCGCATCCCAAAACAGCGCGCCACCGCCGCAATACCGTGCGCATGACTGGCATGGGCATGCACAATATCCACGTTGTGACGCCGCGTGAACCGGGCCAATCGCCAGGCCGAATACACATCCAATTCACCAAGCATGGGCAACGGAAAGCGTCTGATATCATCCCGGTCGGCGTGCATGGTCACAAACGCTTCCCCTGGACGTCCCACCACAGTGTTTGCGACGCCCAATTCGGCAAGACCGCGCACAAGCCACGCGGCCTGTTGTTCGCCACCGCGCAACCCCTCCTGCTCGTCCAGATGGGCTACCGTAATCATGTGTTTTGCCTGTCCCGCTTGTCCGCCTGATGTTCCGCGATTACCTGTCGGTACACGTCAAGCGTACGGTTTACGAACACTTCGCTGCTGAACTCCGCCACTACGCGCTCACGCCCGGCGCGCCCCATTGCAGCACGCCGTTCGCTGTCCTCAATAAGTTTGCATAGTGCCTCGGCCAACGGCGTTACCGTGCCGGTGGGAACAACAAATCCTTCCACGCCGTCTGTGATAATTTCCGTAAGCCCGCCGTAGTCTGACGCAATCACCGGAATACCTGCCGCCATTTGCTCTTTCATACTGAAGGACGACGTGTCGCAATCAACAGAGGGTTGTACGCCAATATCAAAGGCATGCACACAATAGTCCATATCATCACGAAACCCCAGAAAACGCACGATGGAGGCAATTCCCAACTGCGACGCCATCATCCGCAACGATTTTTCCAGCACGCCCTGTCCGAAAACAAGGATTCGCAATTGTGGATGCGTCTCTTTAATCTGTGCTGCCGCCCGAAACAAAAACTCATGTCCCTTTGCAGGCACAAGCCGCGCCACGATGCCGCAAACAACATCACTGTCCGTACAGTCGAATTCGTCCCGCGCTTGTTTACGTTTATCCGCGTCAAACGCATAGGCATCCGCATCCACACCGTTATGGATGGTACAAAGTCTTGCGGCCTTGAATGCGGGATGATTCGCAAGGGTCTGTCGCACCGTCTCGCAGACAACGATTTGAAAGTCCGTCAAATGCCTGTTCAGGTAACGATTCGGCAGATTATCCTTGACCACATAGGTATTATGCCGGGTGCGCACCAACGGTACCGGCCGGTTCAGCCAATAGTTGGTGACGGCAAAGGTCCAATGGTCTTGTGATCCGTTTACGTGAATGATGTCGGGGGCCTCTTCACGAATAAACCGGGCGGCTTCCGCCAAATCGTTGCGCCATGCCGCCGGACGCACACCGCCTTTGAAGGTAAACCAATCATAAGGCGTTGCGCCCGCTGCGTTGGCATGCTCCACCAGTACGCTGCCCGGCCTGCACCCAATGGACACCCGGTGTCCGAGACGGGTCAGGCCCTCCGCCAGCGAGCATAGATAGCGTACTTGGCCGCCGCCTTGTAAATGAGGATCGGCAATAAGAATATGAAGAGGTCTGTCTGACATAAGAATCTATTTCATGAGCCTGTGGTTTGGTTGGTGTGGGAGCGTAACGCACGACCGGGGCCGCGCTGCACAAGAAGTTTGCACCTCGCGTTAAACGTTTATGCAGATGTATCCGAATCCGCCTCCGAAGCGCCCTCCGTTGATGCAGGGTCTGTCGCGCCCTCATCTTCGGACTGATGTTGTTCGCGCAACAATGATTCTATGCGTGCATTCGCGTCGTCCAGGTTTTCAATGGCGCTTGCGAGTTCGTCCTCCACTTCCGCAAAATCATCCGCTCGGGTTATCGCAATCTTATTTTTCTTCGACATGATGTAATTCCTGAAATCAACGTACTATATCAACGCACCAACAACACGGGACAGGCCGCATGGTTGGCGGTATAGGAGGTGGTGCTTCCAAGCACTATTTCACGCAGTTTACTGTGTCCGTAAGCCCCCAGCACAATCAATCCGGCATCGCATTCACCTGCATACGCCACAATCGCTTCACCGGGATCCCCTGTTTTCCGCACATATTCCAACGCTATGGTGTGGCTTTGCAAATAGTCGCGGGCTTCATCAAGCCAGTGCCGGGCGGTTTCCTCGCCCACCACAAGCAAATGCATTTTGGCAGACATTTGCTCGGCCACCATCACCCCCGCCCTCAATGCCGCTTTCGCATGGCGGGAACCGTCATAAGCCAACACGAATTGATCTACATGGGGTGTGTCCTGATTCGTTATAAGTACGGGAACCGAGGCGCGTCGCGCAACGGCTTCGGTAGTGGAGCCCATAAGCCCTTCAAGGAAATCCTTGTGCTCGCCTGCGCGTCCCATAACAATGAGGTCCACCAAATCACCTTGTTCCACTATCACACGCGGCACAATGCCCGTTTGCAATTCTGTCTCGCAGTGTACGCCCTTTTCGGCACAGAGTTTGGCGACATGCTCCAGTGCGGCCTTGCCGCGTTCCTCCAGAATCATGGCGATGCTGCCTTGGTAATTGACGTAGGGCGCCGCGCCCAGCGATGCCGACAAATCACGCAGAAACGGCCCTTCCAGCAACTTCACATCCACCACATGCAATGCCAATACGGATGCCTGTTGCTTCGCTGCAAGCGCGATGGCATACCGCACGCCTTTGGCCGAACTGTCACTGCCGTCTGTCGTTACAAGAATACGTTTCATCATTGGTTTCGCCCTTTGTGTGTCTTTTTCCAGCCAGAACAGTTACTGACCCGTCTGCTCCGTCATTCTACCAAAATTGCGTAGCATGCGTATACCATCGGTCTGGCTTTTCTCCGGATGAAACTGCACGGCGAACAAGTTGCCGCGCCCAACCATGGCGGCAAACTCAATGCCATAATTGCAGCGCGCCAGCACACAGCCCTCATCTTCGGGCACGACATAATAACTGTGCACGAAATAGACATAAGGCGTTGCTTCAATGCCCTCAAGCAACCGCATATCACGGCCTGTCACGGGCATCAACTTGTTCCAGCCCATGTGGGGCACTTTCAAACCGGATTCCCGCGCATCGGGGAATCGTACCACCCGCCCCGGAAGAATACCCAGGCCGGGCGACCCTGATCCTTCCTCTCCATACTCAAAGAGCAGTTGCAACCCCACACAAATCCCCAAAAAAGGGCGTCCGTCCTGCGCCGCCCTTTTTACCGGTTCATCCAAGCCGCGCGCAACCAGTCCGTCGAAGCAATCCTTAAACGCTCCCACGCCCGGCAACACCACTCCCCTCGCTTCGTCAATGGTTTGGGGATCGTCGGTAATGATAGCGGCATGTCCTGCCTTCTCAAGGCCTTTCTGTACACTCCGCAAATTGCCCATGCCATAATCCACAATGGCAATCATGTTTCGAGCATCCCTTTGGTTGAAGGGACGCCTTCAACACGGGGATCGCGCTCAAGGGCAGACCGCAATGCACGCCCAAAGGCCTTGAACATGGCCTCAAGGCAATGATGCAGGTTGCGCCCGTGTCGTAATTCAATATGAAGAGTGATGCGGCTTTGCATGGCAACGGCATAAAAGAATTCTTCGGCCAGCTCGGCGTCAAACCCGCCGACTTCGCCTGTCGGCACGGCTGCCTTGAAAACCAGATACGGACGTCCGGAAAAATCCACGGCCGCTTCCGCCAGCGTTTCATCCATCGGCACGAGTGCATGACCGTAGCGCGCCAATCCTTTCGGCTCGCCAACCGCCTGCAGGATCGCTTTGCCCAGACAGATGCCCACATCCTCCACCGTATGATGAGCGTCTACATGCAGATCGCCTGTGGCCGATATTTCCAGATCAAACAGTCCGTGACGTGCGATATGATCGAGCATGTGATCGAAAAAACCCTGCCCTGTCTGGATGCGTCCGCAGCCGGCGCCGTCCAGTTTGAGGTACAGTTCAACATTGGTTTCATTGGTAGCACGCTGTATGCGGGCTTCCCGCGGAACGGGAGAGGTCATTGCAAGAAAGTCCTTCTACTGTTTTAGCGGCCCAACACCAAGCGTTCCGCAAGAAACCGGGGCAACTGCGCCTCGCGGACGCGTTTGGCAGCACGGTCAACATCATATTCCACACGCTTTAGCTCGAATGTCATCGTCTCCGTATCCAGCAGCCCATACGCGGCGCGTTTGTCATCATCGCGTGGCTGCCCGACAGAACCGGGATTGATAAAGTAAATGCGGTCCTGCTCCAACGTGACCCGCTTCTCCTTGCCCAGCGCAAAGGAGCCGTCTGTACTGAAGACAGCCGGCGTGTGGGTGTGGCCCACAAAGCAGATGTTGCAATTCTGCTCATCCATGAAATATACATGCGGCAGAATATCTTCCCACGCGAACACGTAGGTGTTGTGGTTTTTGGGTGCACCATGAGCCGCCACAAAGGGCCCGTAATTCAATGCATCCGGGAGACCGCGCAACCATTCCAGAGATTCATCCGACAGTTGTTCACGGGTCCACACCGCCGCCGTCAGCGCGACGGGATTAAATCCCCACGGCTCTTCTATGCCGCATCCGACGGCATCATGATTTCCCAATATCGTTTGTATGCCCCGTTCGGCAATTTTCTCAACACATTCATTCGGCGTGGCGTTATAGCCGACCACATCGCCCAGACATACCACACACTCGGCGCCGGAATCGTCTATGTTCTTGAATACCGCGTCCAGTGCTTCTATATTGGCGTGTATATCCGAAATAATTGCGTACAGCAACAGTTAATACCTCCCGGAAAAGTCATATCGTGATAATAAAAAGGGAGCGCACCATGCCGCAAAACACGGCATCGCAGCAAATGTACCGTGGTATTCTGCACGGTTGACCATATCAGAATCAAATAAAACGCGGGGTACACCCGGCGCTCATCCCACGGCCTCCACCTCCACGACGGTGCGTGTCCATCCGTCAGTGCGAAATACCATCCATGTCAACATCAAACGTATGGCATGGCTAATAAACAGTGCGGCCCAAAGTTTGTCCGCCGTCAGCATGCCCAGACTTAAGAATACCTGACTGATACTCAACAATATGACAATCTGCGTTGCAAAAGCAATAAACATGGGCGGCCGTGTCGCTCCGGCGCCCTGCAACCCGCCTGTGAGCGCGAGATTTACCGCCACCGCCACGCCTGAAAGGCTTAAATAGCGCAACAACGAGACACCGAATCCCACCACCGGCTCGTCAACGGCGTTAAAGAAGCCCAGCAATACTTCGGGCAAATTCCAAAACACCAGGCCCACAGTAGCCGCCCAGACAGCGCCGAGCCCCGCAGCAAGCAATACGCCCCGTTTGCCTCGATCCGGAACGCCGGCCCCGATGTTCTGGCCCATGAGCGTGCCCGCGGCGGCACGCAGACCAAAGGAGGTCCACGTAACAAGCGAAAATAATTGCGCATAGCAAATTGTGTACGCGGCCTGTGCCGCCGCACTGTGTTCAAGTGCACTGATATACCGGAGCAACAACACCCCCGCCACATTCAGCAAAACACCCTGGATGCCGGTGGGTACGCCAATGCGCGTCATTGTACGCAACAAACGCTGGTCAGGCATACGCCACAATCGCGACGGAGGCTGTATTATCATGCGGCGGCGGAACACCAAATACAACCCGATGCCACAGCTGACCGTCGGGGCCAATACCGTGCCGAGGGCCGCGCCCATCACGCCCAAGGATGGAAACGGGCCAATGCCTATAATTAAAACAGAACTGATCAGCACATTGAGAATGGTGGTGAGGATGCCGAGTTTCAACGGCGTTTTCGGTTGGCCGGAGGCATGAAAGGCGCCTGTCAACATAAACATCAGAAACAAGGGAGCCCCGCACAAAAACAACAATCGCAAATAGGGCAAGGCATGGACATAGACGGCATCAGAGACGTTGACCGCACGCAAGAGGCTTGGCGCGACAAGGTAGCCTGCGGGCGCCACTACCCCTACCAGAATCAGCAAAGACGCCATAAATGCGGAATGGAAAACCGCGCTGAGGGCTTCCCGGTCCTGTTGTCCGGCGTACCGGGCAATGAGCACATTCATCCCGTGAAAGATGGAGGCAATAAATACGACAACAACGAGAAATACCTGCCACGCCACGCCGATGGCCGCATTCGCTGCGTTGTCGGCGGAACCGTGAAAATGACCAATGAGCACATGATCCACGATGCCATGTATGCCGTTAATCAAATTAAGCAGCGCCAGCGGCCAAGCCAGTTTCCAGACGGAACGCAATAGACTGCCGGACACTATCTCTTTATCAAATGGCTTCAAGGGATTGCCTTATTTATGCTGCAATGAGTGCTGTAAGACCATGCCATGCAACGGCATGTCAGAACGCATGACGCACACGCACCGCCGTCATAATCAAAACCGGCATCAGGCGAAATCGGAACCCCGCGGCGGCAAACCCAAAACCGCCTCCAACATGCCCACACGCTCATAACGAAACTGCTCGGCATAGGACACGCCTGTAGCCGCGCCCCGATCACGACAAAAGCTGCGAATGCCCATTTCAATGAGCTGCGCGCGCGTTTGTGCGTCTGGCGACTGTAGCATGGGCACATCCATGCCCAACGCATCCGCTTCTCGCGCAAGCATGTCCACCGTCAATTCCATTTGGCATTCATGCGCCAACAGCGCCTGAATCTTTTTGTCAATGGTCGAGGAAATATCCACGAACAACTCGGCGTTTAAGGGCGCCTTGGCAAACCAGTATAGTTCCGTTGTCTGATAAGGCGGTTGGGTGTGTTCGGGATAGAATAGCGGGTTGCCGCTGAAATGGGCCGCCTCCAGCGTGGCCATGGCCACCTGACGGTGATCGGGATGCTCCTCGTAGGGCGCGAAGGGATCCCAACTCATCACGATATCCGCGCGCACTTCACGAATCATGGCCATGATTTGACCCCGCAATACGTTGATCGGCGTGTCGGCCAAATCACCGTCCACATACCCCTCCAAGCGCACTTCCTTCAATCCGAGAATGGCGCCGGCCGCACTGGCTTCTTCCGCACTGACCCGCACCAGTTCCTGCTCGGTAAGCCGATAGGATCCCTTTGAATTGTCCGTAAGGATGTACTCGTAAACATCGAAATTCAGTTCGTCAACAAAGCGTGCAATAGTTCCCGCCGCCATGAACTCCATGTCATCGGCGTGCGCCACAACTACCAACACTGTTTTTTTCGTTTCTTGTTCCATCGTTTTGAATGCCTCCACAAGTTGCCTGACAAAAACATACATAGGCCGACGGTACTTCATGCGCCACTTCCAACACAAGACCTGTGCGACACATGCCCCGGCTTATGCTCCCTTGCTTAACGACCGGTGCGTTATCTATAGTATAGGCATAATGCACCAAGGAAAACACCCTTGACACGCCTTATTCATGCACACCCATAGTGAAATGCGTCTCCTGTACGCCACAATTCAGACGCTACTTATGAAAAGGGAGCCTATACACATGACCATTCGCGCCATCACCTTCGACTTTTGGGGAACGCTGTTCCAAAATGCACATGGCGACCAGCGGCACCGTATCCGATTGGAGGCATTGATTGAGGCCACCGGTGCAGAAGAATCCGCCGCTGACAAGGCACTCCGGGACACCATGGCCTATTTTCTTCAACAACATATTGCGACGCAACACACCCTCACGCCCCACGATGCCGTGGAAATCGTGTGCAACATGCTGAACGCGACCCTGTCATCCACGGCCGCGGGAGCATTGGCCCGCACCTTCGCCGACGCCATCCTCCCCCACCCCCCCGTGCCTATTGCGGATGCCCTGGAGGCTGTGCGCAAGGCCGCCGAACGTGTGCCCATCGCGATAATTTCCGATACGGGATTCAGCCCCGGCGCGAACCTGCGCATCCTGATGGAACGCGAAGGTTTTTCCCCTTTCTTTACCGCCACAACCTTTTCGGATGAAATGGGCGTCGCAAAACCGCAACTGCCCATGTTTGAGGAAACGGCGCGGCAACTTGGCGTTGCCACGAATGAACTACTGCATATCGGCGACCTTGAACCCACCGACATTGTGGGAGCACACCAAGCCGGCGGGCAGGCGTCACTGTTCACGGCCGTCAACCCCCGTTACGCCGACACCACGCAGGCGAATTACGTTCTTCCCGATTGGCGTTCCTTCATTGAGCTGCTTCCTGATCTTGTTTGACATCCCGCACATGGTCAATGCTTATGGATAGCGCGCTCCAAGGCGTCACTTCCGTGTCCACCAGCGAGTATCGCACAAGACCCGCTTCATCACCCATGGCGCCGGGGCAAACGAACATGGACTGGTCCACGTGATAAACAAAAGGATCTGGCGCACCACCACACACGATGATGTCAGCGGAAGCAATTTCCCGTTCCCGACGAAACCGGGGCATGGGCGTGTCTCTTGTCAACATGTGCTGCGCACTGTTTATCGCGCCGTGGCACAACACGATGCGCAGACCCTCTTCAACAAACATGCGTTTGCGCGGCAGGTTATGCAAATACTCCACGTTGCTGCTGCCGAGTTCGCTCTTGATTTCATCATCGTTTTGCCGCGCTGTATTTTGTCGGGGCTTTCGCCGTGATGACACCAGCGCCCGGTCTTCCCTGCCCTGCACACAAACCACGGAACGTTCGCGCAACAGAGCCAAACATTCGCGACTGTTTTCCACACCGCCACACACGTTTCCCGTCTGTAAAACACGTTGTATGCCCCGTTCGCGCAAGTTGTCCAAAAGGGCTTGTAACCCTGAAAAGTTACTCTTGATGTCGCCGATTACAGCAAAAATCATTGGGGTTTCCTCGTTTTGCAACAATACCGGACCACAGTGGCCTTCCTATTGTCAGTTCATAGACCCATACTGCTTCATACTTCCCATCCCACATTAAATCAATATGTTACGAAATTTCTGAAAGCAATCGTTTCGATTTTCCCCTGAAACAGCGGCCTTCCGACGTTTCAGATTCAATGCAAAAAAAAGGGGGATCAAAAAAAAGACTTGACAAATCCGTGGATAATGTGTACTCAATAGTACCATAAACAGGCTGCGGGAGCGGTAAACAACAGGCCTTTCCTGCGGTTTGTTGCGCCTGTAGTGCGCATATCGCAGTGCAGTAGCGTGTCGGCACACAGGGTGTCGGTGCGTCGCAAAGTGTATGATTGTTGTCTGGGAAAAACCAAAGAAGGAGGAACTCTCACAATGGCGTTCAAGAAAGCCAAAGAAACCGACAAGTCGTTGACGAAAGCGCAGCTGGTTACCACGCTGGCAGATGCCACGGGCCTCACGAAGAAAGACGTGTCCGCGGTACTCGCGAACCTGACCGAGCTCGCCTATGCACAAGCATCGGCGGCATCCGGATTCACGCTTCCCGGTCTGGGCAAGCTGAAGCTGGTAAAACGTAAGGCGCGCATGGGGCGCAATCCCGCCACGGGCGAAACCATCAAGATCCCCGCGAAGAAAGTGGTGAAGTTCACCGTCGCCAAAGCGGCCAAGGATGCCATCAGCCCGTCCAAGAAATAACATCTGTTTTTCTGCAACGCAAGCCCGGAGCCTTTTGGTTCCGGGCTTTTGTTTTTCAGTGGGTGGGTATGATACAAACAAGCACACGGGCATCCCCTTCATGGCATGGCTCAGCGAAACGCATTGCAACAGATAGGCACGTCGGTCGACTGGCGTCGAAAGGATACAGCATGAAAACCTTTTCCATCCTATGCGCACTTGTTGCCGCATTATTTTTGTCGTGGAGCTGTACGACTGTGCCTGTGCCGCCGCTGCCGTTGACGACAGCCCAACCGGATACACTGATGATTGCCGAAGAAGGTGAGGCACGAATGAGCATTGTTGTCGCGGCGGATGCACCCCCTGCCACACAACACGCGGCTAACGAGTTACAACAGTTTCTTGCCGAAATGACCGGCGCCGAGTTGCCGCTGCTCACCGACGACATGGCGCAAACAAGCAGCGAAATCTGGGTGGGGAACAGTCAGCGGCTGCGTGACGCCAATATCCTGATTGACTATGAAGCATTGGGCCCGGAAGGCTATGTTATCCGCACGCGCAATCCTCACATGTTTATTGCCGGCGGCGAACCCCGCGGCACCCTGTACGGCGTTTACGGGTTTCTTGAAGACCACCTTGGCTGCCGCTGGTTCACCCCGGAGGTCAGCAACATCCCCGAAGCAAGAACGCTGGCTGTGCTGCCCATTGATGAAGTGCGCCGACCACTGCTGGAATACCGCGAACCCTTTGTCTATGAATGTTTCGACGGCGATTGGGCGGCACGCAATCGGGTAAACAGCAGTGCCGCCAGACTGGAGGCACACCACGGCGGCAAAATCACATATCACGGCTTTGTGCACACCTTTGAAAACCTCGTGCCGCCCGACACCTATTTTGATGTACACCCGGAATACTTCTCTTTGGTCAATGGTGAACGCCTTAAAACGCGCTCTCAATTATGCTGCACCAACGAATCTGTCATTGAGATTGTCACCAATGAGATTCGGCGTCGCATGGCGGACAACCCCGATGCCACGGTCTTTTCCGTTTCCCAAAATGACTGGCACAACTATTGTGAATGCGACCCTTGCACCGCCTTGGCAGAGGAGGAGGGCAGTCAAATGGCCCCGGTGCTGCAGTTGGTGAATCACGTGGCAAGAGCCGTGCGCAATGAGTTTCCCGATAAACTGGTGGACACCCTGGCCTACCAATACACCCGCACGCCGCCCGAGACAATGCGACCCGAACCCAATGTCATCATTCGCTTGTGCAGCATCGAATGCGACTTTGCCCATCCCTTTGAGGCACGCTCCACCCCGGAAAACCGCGCCTTCTGCAACGACCTTGAGACGTGGGCGGAAATTGCAGACCGGCTGTGGGTGTGGAATTACAACACCTCTTACGCCCACTATCTCGTTCCCTTTCCAAATTTGTTTGTCCGCGGCCCGAACATCCGCTACATGATCGAGCACAATGTGCGGGGCATCTTCGAGCAGGACGTGTATAACACGCCTCACGGACAATGGAGTACGCTCAGCGGCTACCTGGGCGCAAAACTGCTGTGGAACCCGAACTACGACACCGATCTGGCCATCAACGAATTTCTGCAGGGCGTTTATGGCGAGGCCGCCACGCCCATGCGGCTTTACATTGATCTGATGCATGAGGCTGTCAGCGACCCCGCCACGGAAATGGACATTTGGATAGGGCCGGATGCCCCCTTCTTCAAGGATGAACATTTCGTGCGTGCCGACAAACTGTTCGATGTGGCGGAGACCGCTGTCGCTGACTGCCCGGAAACATTGGAACGGGTGCGCATTGCCCGCCTGCCCGTGGACTACAGCATTCTGGAACGCACCCGCGCACTCACTGCCGATGCATTTGTCCTTGACCACGATACTTTTACCGTAAGAACCCATCCCAATTTCAAAAAGCGCGCCGACCGCTTTTTTGACACTGCCGAGCGGCATGGGTTGCGACTGATCCGCGAACACCGCGGCGAGATAGAACGATACAAGGAGGAGGTGTACACCTATATCTCACAGCGCACCAAAAGCCCCATGGAACCGCCCGAAGCCCCGGACGGTCTCGCACCGGGCATTGCCTGGCGCTATTATGTGGAACAGTTGGAGTGGCTGCCCGATTTCAGCACCTTGACCGCTGTTGCGGACGGCGTTGCGGACGCCATCTCCCTCGAACCTGCCGATGCCTTTGATCACGGGGCCTTTGCGTTGCTCTTCGAGGGATATATTCAAATCCCCGAAGACGGCATGTATGCATTCAGCACCATGTCCAACGACGGCAGCAAACTATACATTGACGACCGGTTGGTAGTGGATAACGATGGCCTGCATAAAGAAGAAACGGTTACCGGCTTCATTGCATTGCGCAAAGGATGGTATCCCATCCGTGTGCCCTATTTTGAGGCGGGCGGCGTCCATTCGCTGGCGGTTTACTATGCCGGGCCCAACATCCCCCATCAGGAGATTCCGCCACAGGCACTGCGCCATGCACCCACTCTAGGCAATGATGAATGAGATACAAGTGGCCTGTGACGCCTTTGGCACGCGAATCACGCGACGTTGAGATGCTTCACTTCGGGTAAAGACATAACAAGAAGGGTGTAGAATAGACTCATGATTCCGGTAGGCGATACGATACAAAGACTGGTCAGCGAGCATAAACACGCGTTGCTGGGATTTCTCGCAGGCATACTGTGTCTATTGGCCGCGGCAGGTATTTATCGGATCAGTTGGGAGTTCGAGAACAATCCCGAACCAAAACCCGCCCAATCATCGGTAAATGAGCGACAACACCGCCCGCCGCCGCCTATGCCCCAACGACAACCACGACAACGGCCCGTGCTGCAACGTTTGGAAGACCCGCCGTCGTCTGTACGCCGTATCCAGGAATAAGCGGGTATCAACGAAACTACGTGCTATGGCGCGGCTAAAATATCCAGCCAAAAAAGAACAGAAAGCTGTTGGTCAAAAGAAATACCAAGGCCTCAACGAGCCACAATGTTCCGGAAACGAGAAACCGTATCATGTGTGTTCCTTTCCTAAGGTTAGAACCATCACGCAACGTAACAACCACTATATAGTGTATCAATGCCGTCAGGTTATAGTCAACATATTGTGTTTTTGTGGAATACCGCGACATGAACACAGCCCGTCAGCATGACAACGCATCATGCCATCCACTGCCAATTACAAAGGAGTTTCCATGCGTTATTTAGTACTCACTGTTGCAATGTTGATGCCCCTTGTATCTTCTCATGCGCTGGTGCTGCTTGATGCTCCGGTGTATCATGGCGCCACCCGGTCGCTGCGCTATGCGGAAGACTGGCCGGAAGATACGGGGGGCGTATTGTATTTCTTCGTGCAGAACACAGGCGATACAGAAGATGCTGTCGCGGACATACGTGTGGCTGAGACTGCGCTGGACGAGTACGATGCAGTCCACTGGTGGCGACCCTGGCCACGTCGGCTTGCGCCGGGCGAACTAGGTTGGGTGACCGTCAAGAGCGTGGGGCCCCCATTTGAGCAGGGGTCGCGCCCTGACGTGGAAGTTGTCATGACTTCGGGCGCCAGTTTCACCTTCTCGGTACACTGTGAAACACCGTCGTTGCGTCTCGCCAACGTATTGCCCGCACCCGACTACGAATCACTGTACCTCT
>SKQZ01000054.1 GCA_007118765.1 Candidatus Hydrogenedentota bacterium | reverse complement strand
AGGCACTTTGCTTGCCCGCCGACTTCGACGTGTAATAACACGCTGTCAGCCGGCGGCCTGCGCAAAACACCTGCTCTGGCGCAATCTTCACAGGCTCACGACAAAACCTGATGAAATATCCAGGCTAACCACCGAGCCGATATCATACAACAATTCAGGCGGCGCATTCAAAGATTCATTGATTTGCCCGCGGATGTCATGATTGGGTGCAACGGCGGTATGGCGAAAACAACGCAAGTCGCGCACATAAGTAAGCTGTTGTCCGTATGACATGCCAGCCGTGTTGTAGTATCAAAAGGATAGCAAGCAGTGCCAGATGAACATATTGCTCAGACCGTCTACTTCCCCCCACACGCGTTGAACCAATGATTCATCGCCTGTGATGGGGGGCAGCTGTTGCTTGCGTTCCGGCCACGGTGTGCAGGCGCCTGGGTGGGCGTTCTTGGCAAAGTCCGGCAACGGGTCTGTGACCGGGTCTCCCTCGAATATGGGCGGCGGCAGCTCCGCTTTGGGTGACCCGCCATACTGTCCATACTCGCGGGTGAATTCTGTCATGGCCCGCACATTTTCCGGCTTGGCGTCATTCTGCAGGATGGCCGAGGCGTCCATGATGTAGCCGCCGTCGCCTGCGGCGATGTCAATGACCCGCTTGCATGCGGCGCGCACCTCATCGGGTGTCCCGTAAGACAAGATGGCGTTGGGAATGCCGCCGCTGATACAGAATTTATCGCCCAGCGTCTTGTGGGTGAGCTCGATGTCGGAACGGTCCAGATGAAACACAATGCTGCGGTCGGGCAGTTCCCGGAACGATGCGAGATGATGGTCCCAATTGCCCTCCGCATAGAACAGCGTCTGATGACCCCGTTCCCATAGCGCCTCAATAATGGGTTTCAGTGTGGGCCAATAGTGTGAGTCGTATTGTTCGGGCGAGATAAAGGGCACACAACCACGGTGCATCCAGAAGCCGATGGGCACATATCCGTCGGGGTCGGCCCCGGACAAGGCCATGTTGTAAAGATGGGGCATGAGCGCTTCGCAGGCGGCCAGCACTTTATCCGGTTGGGTGAGCATGTCCATGCTCAACCCCTCATAACCGCGCAACTTGTCTGCAATAATGTCGAAGGGCGCTTTGAAAATGCCGGCGATGGCGGATACCGTGCCGGATTCGGCGCGCAGCCGCGCCCCCTGTCCGGGGAACCCGAAGAAATAGTTGAGCATGGCCATGCCGCCGCGTACCAAGGCAAGGTTGTGCCGATAGGTTACGGGTTCGCCCGGCGCCTGAATCTCTTTGGAGACACGGGGCAGCCATGTGTTATATAAGAAGGCGGTGGGGTCGTCTATCAGCGCATCGTATTCGTCCTCACGCATGTAGGCCTCGTCTGCGGGAGGCTCAATGTATTGGAAGGCCGTATCCTGAGATATTTCCATGCCCGGCGAGCCGTAATAGCGCAACCCCAAGGCTTGCGTAAGCCCGGTCCACACGTAAACCATATTGCCTACCGTGGCGTCCCAGTCATAATCTGCCGCCGTGGTGCAGGTGGCTTCAAAAGCCTTGTTAAAATCTTGCGTCACTGCCTGACACGTGGTGCCGGTATGGGTGGCCACAAATTCGGCGGCAAAAGGACGAATGGGTATGCAGTCCGGCTTTTCGTTGCGCATGGCGGTTACATATCGGTTCAAGCGTTCCAAATACCGTGTTTCCATGTCGTTGCTCATGCCATGTGTCTCCCTGTGTAGTTTTTAAGCATCACCGTATGGAATATCGCACTGCGTTAGCATACCGTGACATGCGGTCTGTTTCCAAACTGTATGCAATCCTATAGCGTTTCGGTTTCCGCTCTTCCTTCTTGTTGTTGGACAGCGCGCCGTTGCGGCGCAATCGCACGGCGATAACGATTGACGGCTTGGTTGTGTTCGGCCAGCGTACGGCTGAAGGTGTGGGTGCGCCCGTCTGCGTTCGATACAAAATACAGGTACTGTACATCTGCCGGGGCCATGGCCGCGCGAAGACTGCTTACGCCCGGGCTGCAAATCGGACCGGGGGGAAGGCCACGATATTTGTAGGTGTTGTATGGGGAGTCGGTCTCCAAGTCTGCGTAGAGCATGCGTTCGCCGTATTTATTGAGCGCGAATTGCAGCGTAGAGTCCATTTGCAACGGCATCTCGCGGCGAATGCGATTATAGATGACCTGTGCCACCAATGGCCGCTCCGGGTCTACACGGGTCTCACGCTCTACAATGGAAGCCACCGTGACCAAATAACGTTTTTCCAGATGGCGCGCGCCCGGATGTTCGGTGAGCAGCGCTTCATATTCCTTTTCAAATTGGTCTACCATCCGCTCCACCAACACCCGTGCCTCGGGTTTTTCATCAAAGAAATAGGTGTTCGGCATCAGGAACCCCTCGAGATCGTCTGATTCAATCTCAAGGCGCTCAATGAGGTCGGGCGCCCGTGCGGCCTCAATAAAATCATCGCCATAGTCCAGCATCTCGGCAACTTGTGGTATGGAAAGCCCTTCGGGGATGGTAATGCGGAACTGATTGGCCTGCAAATGCCGGGACGGCCCGTCTTGCAGCAGACGCAGCAGTTCAAGTGCAGACAGCCCTTTGTATAGTTCATACGCGCCGTGTTGGATGTGGCGATCGCTGTTGTCCACCTGCATGGCCAGACGGAAAAATCCCTCGTATTCGAGCAGGTCATGTTCCACCAGCAAACGACCGATGTCGCGACCCGACGCGCCGGCGGGAATCACCACCTCCACGGCCGCACCTTGGTGGCCGGGACGGGTGACGTAATCATAGATCAAAAACGCGCTCACACCTGCGGCCACCACACCCAGAAAAAGCAACGCCCACGTCCACGCCATGCATATCGCCACCATGCGCCAAAAAGGACGCTTCCGGCCCTTGGCCATGCCTGTTTCCGTTGTATTCAGTTGGCTCATGTATCCATGTCTTTCTTGCGGTGTCTTCTCGGGGCGCCATACAGTACCCGTACGCCCGAGCGCCGTCAGGCTTGGATGTTGCGTTGCGCCGCATTTCGGTCAAGCCATGTTTGCAGAATCAATGTGGCCGCAATTTTATCCACCTTGCTCTTGCGTTTCTTGCCCCGTGCATTCATGTCCCGCGCAACGCGATTTGCCTCCGCCGTGCTGAACCGTTCGTCTTGGGAGACAATCTCCACATCCAGCAGTGTGCGCAACAGCGCGATTATCGTGTCAACACGCTTGGCCTGTGGCCCCGGCGCACCATGTTGATTCAGCGGCATGCCCGCCACCACCAACACGGGATTCAACGGACGAATGGCTGTGGCCACGGCTTCCGCCATTGCAGTGTCCGTCTGCGCCGTCACCACCGTGTGAGGAAAAGCCATCATCTGCAACGCGTCACTGCGTGCAATGCCGGTGCGCGCATCGCCGATATCCAAGCCTATAATAACGCCTGTTTCCATGATAACGTCATCATAGCAGATTCGGGACAAACGCATCTAGCCCGCATATTTCACAAGATTTCTGTTGCGCCTGCGAATCTTACACCATATCAGGCACTTTGCTTGCCCGCCGACTTCGACGTGTTTTAACACGCTATCAGTCGGCGACCTGCACAAAGCACTTGATCTGACGCAACCTTCGCAGGCTCAGGACGAAACCTGATGAAATATCCGGGCTAGCCTGGGCGAATACGGAGGGAGGGGTAATCGGCCTTTTGCAGCGCGCCTTCTTTTGAATCAGTGGTATGGTCTTGCTATTATCGCGACATGCTGCCGAAGATTCTTGTTTATTCTTTTCATGAGGACTCTCATTATGTGCTCCACAAGTCGTGAATTGGTATGGCAAACCTTGCGTTTCGAGTGTCCCCCGCGCGCGCCGCGTCAGCTGTGGCACTTGCCGTGGGCGGAAAAGCAGTATCCGACAGAATTGGCAGCCATTCGCGCCAAGTATCCCGACGATATCGTTGGCGCCCCCGGTTTTCATCGCGAACCCATTGCGAGACAAGGCAATGCCACTGAGATTGGCACATATATTGATGAATTCGGGTGCGAGTTCACCAACATACACGAAGGGGTCATTGGTGAGGTCAAGCGTCCCATGATACATGACTGGGAACGGGATGCGGCTGCGGTGCGTTTCCCCCGTGAATTGCTGACGGTCGATGTGGAAAAAGTAAACGCATGGTGCGCGGAACAGGACACGTTTATTTTGGCGGGCGCCTGTCCACGTCCCTTCGAACGGCTACAGTTTCTTCGTGGCACGGCGGAGTTCTATGTTGATCTGTTGACCCGACCGACGGACATGGTTGCGTTTATGAAGGCGTTGCATGGGTTCAATTGCGAGCTGTTGGAACTATGGGCAAAGACGGATGTGGACGCCCTGATGTTTATGGACGATTGGGGCTCCCAAAAAGCATTGCTCATCGATCCTGCGTTGTGGCGCGCGTATTTTAAGCCGATGTATCGCGATTTTATCCAAATCGCGCACGGGGCCAACAAGGCGATATTCATGCACAGCGACGGCTATACGGTAGATATCTTCCCCGATCTTATTGAGCTCGGGCTGGACGCCATTAACAGTCAGATCTTTTGCATGGGCGTGGAACGGCTGCGTCCCTTTGCCGGTGATATTACCTTCTGGGGCGAGATTGACCGACAACACATTTTGGCGGAGGGAACGGCGGAGCATGTCACAAATGCCGTCCGTCAAGCCTATGAGAGCCTGTGGCGAAAGGGCGGGTGCATTGCGCAATGTGAATTCGGGCCCGGCGGGAATCCGACGGCGGTGGAGGCCGTGTTTGCGGCATGGGACATGCTGACACAGGGGGATTCAGCGCGCTCATAAGAACAAACGGCTGAATGGACGTATACCACACTGTGCAATAGAACGTGTTATGGGCTGACAAGCGGCATTATTGGGCGGCGCTATTATGGTATCCGTGACGGTTGGATTGTTCCAGGGAGCGCAGCAAATCCAGCATCAGCAAGCTGCATTCGGTTTCGCCCTCCCGTCGGTAGGCAAAGGCCAGGTTGCTCAATGTGCGCCGAACAAGTGTCGCAACATCAATGTCAACCGTCAAAACCGCCTCTGCGGCATCGCGCGAAGGGCCTTGTAATCGCAGCAACTCATCCGCCTCAAAAACAAGCCCGCCCGCGCCGCAATCCACCACATAGAGTTTGTCTCCCTTGCGAAACCGTGCGTAGAAACTTCCCGGCCAATTACAGCCGCTGATGGCGAGGCCGTGGCGATGGCCCAGGAGCATATACAAACAAACAAGACTGATGGGGAGGCCCACCCGTTGCTCAATTACATAACTTAAGTTGCTTGCGTCGGCATCTTCGTCGGCGGCCTCCATGCAACGGATTTGTTTCTCGACAAACAGGAACTGGGCCAAAGAGGCATGGTCGGGCGTATCCACAAAGGCGTCATACTCCTCAGACAACCCATCCAGCAGTTCCGTTAAGTCGGGGCGATATTGTGGCCCGTTCTGGAAGCGCGCAAGCATGCCAAGGGCAGATTCAAGACGTTCCATGTCGCTTTCCGCATGATCCCATTTCGGAAAGTTCTCGCGTAACTCCTGCTGATAGGTGTCGAAAAGGATGCGGCGCAGAATGTCCCACTCCAGATGGCTCAGGGCAATGTGCTTGCTATAGATATAGTGACCCACATCGCCTCCGAAGCCTTGTAACTCCCGTGCGACCGCTTCACGCACCATTGGCGAGTCATCGTCGAGGAGACTGAGCAACGCCTCCAATTTCGTTATCTGCGGTGTATTTAGCGCTGTTGTCATGTCTGTTCCTTAGTACGTCGCGCCTGCTTGCTATGGTATTAGACGACTGCGCCCGGCTAAAATTCAGTTATCCTGCAAAAAAGAACTATTCTCTTTTAATCCCAGTATACCACATTTTGTGCAACCATTATGTTAACGGCACCAAGAGGATATTGACTGACAGAGAAAAACGGCTTTTGAGTGATTTATTTGAATCCGGTCTGCGGGCATATCCATTGAGTGTACGAGCAGGCAGGCCGGGCCTGGCAGGTGCATGGGGGTGTGGACTAACGCGCCGGTGGTGATGATGAAGAGTTGCTGTCCTTTGATTTTGCCCGATAGCCCAGCAGTTCATTCACAATGATGAGCATTAAGCCCGCCATAATGGCAATATCGGCGATATTGAAAATGCCGGTGCGCAATTGGAAGTCGCCCACGCGGATGCCCATATTCATAAAATCCACCACACGCCCATCACGAAACACACGGTCAATAAGATTCCCGATGCCGCCGCCGGCAATGAGCGTCAATGCACATGCCGGCAGGACATGGATGTGTTTTGCGGCAAAAAGGTAACAGAGCAGCCCCGTTAGAATAACCGCGTTGAGCCCGATCATAACGGCCGCACGCGCTTGCGGGGGCAATCCTGCGCCCAAACTCAGGAAGGCGCCGGCATTTTCCGCGTATACCAAGCGAAAAAAATCGCCTAGAAATGTGTACGTTTGCCCTGTGTCGCGCAACTGCTTAATGGCGACCCACTTGGTTAGATGGTCTGCTGCTATCAACACAAACAGAATCGCGGCTACATACAAAGCGCGTCTGGAACGGGTCATTTTTAGTCCTTAATTGTGCGATGTCACCCATCCGGGTTGTTCCCCGGCCCCGCCCGAGGGGGTTTGCGACCTTTGGTTACAATGATTCAAGCAGCGGTATTTGCGTTCCGTCGTCCAACGATACATAATCCTGTTGTGCGGCATATTCGTCGCCGTGCCAATACATGGGCGGCGCAGTGCCCTCGATGAACGCTTCCCGGTAATTGCCGCCGGCGGTTCCATGCAATCGATCCACATCAAAGAATTCAATGCCGGGGGGGGCTTCAAAATCCCTGACCGGCATGCCTTCGTGCGCTTCCAGCATAAAGTCAATCCATACAGGGGCGGCCAAGCGGCCTCCCGTAAAGTCGCGTCCCCGGCCCAGCGACCGATTGTCCCGGTACCCAATCCATACGACCGTGGTGTAGGCGGGCGTGAAGCCACAAAACCAAGCGTCACGGCTGTCGTTGGTGGTGCCGGTTTTGCCGGCACGTGGCCGTTCGAGCACATGAGTGCGCCAACCAGTGGGATAATGTCCCACATCATGACCAGGGGTGCAGGCGCCTTTGAGCATGTGCAGGGTGATGTATGCCACCTTGGGGTCCATGGCCTGCTCCGCCCGAACATGGTCGCGATAATCGTACCGTTGTACGCCGTCGCGGTCGAAGATTTCCGTTACCATGACCGGGTCGTGGCGCATGCCTTGGTTGACAAACACAGAATACGCCACGGCATGTTCGATCAGACGCACTTCGCTGGAGCCCAACGCAATGGTCAGCCCCTCCACATTCGTGGGAATGCCGCATCGTTGCAAATAGGAACGCATAAGGGGCGTGCCAATTTGCTCCAGCAGTTTAATGGACACGATATTGATGGATTTCTCCAGTGCCGCGCGAATGGGCACGGGGCCGCTGAATCCGCCGTCGAAATTTTTAGGCGCCCAAATCTGGCCGTTCGGCGCGATCCGCTGAAAAGGCGCATCCACCACAATTGATGACGGCGTCATGCCCGAGGCAATCGCGGCAGCCCATACAAAGGGTTTAATGCTTGAGCCCGGTTGGCGTCGCGCCTGTGTGACGGTGTTGTATTTTTCCCGAGTAAAATCGCGCCCGCCGACCATGGCACGAATATAGCCGCGGTATGGAGGACGATTGTCAATACAAATCAACCCGCCGGACACCGGCATAAACTCGTCAAGCCGATTTTGCCGCTCAAGACGTTCCCGCTGTCGTTCGTCAAATGACTCAAGCGCTTCCAGCAGTACGCGTTCGGCGACTTTCTGCAAACGCATGTCCACTGTGGTGTATATTTCCAGACCGTCTTCAAATATCTGCTCAACTTCGTATCGGTCGCGCACGAACTGGCGCACTTCCTCAACAAAATATGGTGCCTGGAACCGGCCTTGTCTCGAATAGTCCAGTTGCTGTTCCCCATGGTCGGGCCGTACCACCGCGCTTTCAATGTCCTCCATAAGCGCCGCTTCGTATTCTTCCTGCGTAATAAAATCGCGATCAAGCATTTGACGCAACACGATGTCGCGACGGATGGCGGCAGCCTGCGGATTGTTAATGGGGTTGCCGCGGTTGGGCGACTGACACAGGCCTGCAATGGTTGCCGCCTCGCTGAGCGTAAGGTCTTGGGAACTCTTGCCGAAATACTGTCGTGCCGCCGCTTCCACGCCGTAGGCGCTGATGCCCAGAAAAATCTGGTTCAGATAAAGCTCCAGTATCTCGTCTTTCGTAAACTCCCGCTCCACCTGCAACGCGGCTATCGCCTCGCGTATCTTGCGTGTATAGGTGCGTTGCTGACCGATTTCAAGCGCCTCTACATTACGCACAACCTGCTGGGTAATGGTGCTGCCCCCGCGTGTGCGGCCGGTTTGAATGTTGTCCAGAAACGCGTTGACAATGGCGTCGGGACGCACCCCCTTGTGCTCATAAAAAAGGTGGTCTTCAGTCGCCAAAAAAGCCTTTTGCACAATCAACGGAATATCACTCAGGCGCACCAGTTGCCGGTCTTGACGGGCAAACTCGCCGATGGGTTGTCCATCGCTGCTATAAACTTGGCTGCCCACCTTCGGGCGAAATTCCGCGAGTGCTTCCGCCACGTTCTGACCGGCATCGTCTACCAGCCACACAAAAAAGCCCAGCCCGGCCCCCCAGATGGCGGCCACAACCAGCATAAAGCTCAGGAACAATCCGGCACAGCCGCGGGATTTGACCGTATTTGTATGGCGTTGCTCATTCATTACTATAGCGTATCATGCCGAAAATAGTTACAACAACTCACATTATCTTTGAGCGTCGAGGCGATGGCGTCGGCTTCCCAAAATAGGTGGTGGTTCAATATGTTTTTCTGGCATGCCTTTCACATGGGGTATTGCATACAGACAATGGCGCGGCATTCAGGAACTGCGTGGCGTCACGGGCAGGGTAACATGCACCACACCTTCAAGGCGCACCATATCCAGAACGTTTGCCACAGACTCATAAGGGACACGTTTGTCTGCGCGGATTGTTACGTCTCCGTCCGGGCGCTCCGAAACATATTCGCGCAACAGGTGCGGAAGTTCGTCTTGGGTGACCGGGGTCTCATTAAACGTCAAACCGCCGTCTGCTGCAATGGCAATCTCACAGCCCGTGACTGGTTGTACAATGCCGGACTGCGCTGTGGGCACTTCTATGTCCATGGCGCTCATCTCCCGGAAAGTGGCGGTGACCATAAAAAAAATCAAAAGCAGCAGCGTCACGTCCACCAACGGCGTTATGTTGATGAGCAGTGACTTGGTTTTGGGTGGGCGGCCAAAAGCCTCTTCCATGAAGTTTCTCCTTTATGCTGCGTCAAAGACCTGTAGATCATAACATGAAGGCCGGGATTGTAGCGAAAGCATAGATAACAGACCGTTTTGCAGGTCAGCGGGGGCTTCACGCACAGTGACAATAAAACGGGTGGAGGCATATTGTTGTGTTTTGGGCGCAGTCGTGTTGTATAGAGCGCATAAATTGGCGTATCATTACACCGAGTTGTTGGGTGGAACTGCAAACCGTTTGTTGTGGGCAGGTACATAGAAACGAGATCGTACCGTATCAATTGATTTACGTGCAATAATGGAAATATGGACAGAGCGCATTGCGCGTGTCCGAAACTTAGCAAGGATTGATTCTTTATGTTTGAGCAATTGGAAATGGCACCGGCAGACGCGATATTGGGTTTAACGGAAGCATTCAAAAAAGACAAATCGCCGCACAAAATTAACCTCGGTGTTGGCGTGTATAAGGACGCTCACGGTGAAACGCCTGTGCTGCCTTCCGTGCGGCTTGCTGCCGAACGCGTGTTGGCCGCAGAGAAGACCAAGGGGTATCTGCCCATCGTCGGTGATGCGGAATTCGGCTTGTTGACGAGAAAACTTCTGCTGGGCGAACCCGGCGCCGCTATTGAGTCGGCGGGACGTGCACGAACCGCGCATACGCCGGGCGGCACAGGCGCATTGCGGGTTGCAGCCGACTTTATCAAACGTTGCCTTGGCGATGTCATGATCTGGATGAGCGATCCTACATGGGCAAATCATCCGGCCATATTTGATGCGGCGGGCATCGAAACCCACTCCTACCCCTATTATGACGCCCAGAATAAAAGCGTGGCGTTTTCCGCGATGTGTGAAGCCCTGAAGGAAGCGCCCCGCGGCGATGTTGTTCTGCTGCACGCCTGTTGTCACAATCCCAGCGGCGTAGACCTTGATGTAGAGCAGTGGCGCGTGCTTGCAGAGATACTCAAGGAGCGGGGCTTGCTCCCGCTTGTGGATTTCGCCTACCAGGGGTTTGGCGATGGGCTTGAAGAAGATGCGGTGGGACTTCGTATCCTGTGCGAATCGCTGGATGAGATTCTGATTTGCAGTTCCTACTCCAAAAACTTCGGATTATACCGGGAACGGTGCGGTGCATTGACCGTTGTGGGCGCGTCTGATGAAGCCGTATCCCGTGCAATGAGCCATGTCGAAAAAGTGGTGCGTTCCAATTACTCGAACCCGCCTGCACACGGCGGCGCCATTGTAACGGCGATACTTACGGATAACGAGTTGCGCGCGATGTGGGAAAAAGAAGTGTCCGAGATGCGTAACCGTATCAATGGCATGCGTTCGCTCTTTGTAAAATCACTGAAGGCCGCCGGCGTCAAACAAGATTTCTCATTCATCGAACAGCAACGCGGCATGTTCTCTTTTTCGGGTCTTACGCGGGAACAAGTGACGGACCTGCGCGCAAAACACGCGATATATATTGTGGGTTCGGGGCGTATCAACGTGGCAGGCATGACGGAGGCCAATATGCCTGCTCTTTGTGCAGCCATCGCGGACGTATTGTAATTCTGAGGAAGATTTATGGCATTAAATGGAACCGCAGCGGCGGTTTTGTTGTATAGTTAGCATACGCGCCCGAAATGTCGGTGCGCGCGCGAGAGTAAGCGCATTGGAAGACACGTTTACAAATATTCTCTTCTTATTATTTATTGGCGGTGTGCTTGTGCTGGCCGTCAGTCTTGTCTTCTATTATCATTTTTTGCGGCGTCGCGCTTTTTTAGAAACAGCCAACCATTTTGGTTTCCAGTACTACTACCGCAGTTACGCCATCCCGCGCCGCTTCGCTTTCTTGCGGCAGCAGCGGCGAGGCCGTGGTCGTCACGCCTTCAACATTTTGTGGGGGCAATACCGACAAAGTGAAACCTTCGTCTTTGACTATATGTTCAGCACGGGAATGGCCAATGAAAAGGTGTGGCACTACTGCAGTTTTGTGGTGTTGCAGCATGCGAACAAATGCCCGTCCATGCGCATTTATCCCCGTTCCATGTTGACCGTGTTGGGCCATATCGTGGGATATGACGAGGTATTTTTGGATGTCGAGGAGTTCTCCGACTTGTTTGCCGTGTTTGCCACAAACGACTCATTTGCCCGGCAAATCTGTAGTGTTCCCCTTATTGAATACATGATTCGACATCCCGAGTTGTCGGTTGAACTGGATCCCGGCTGGCTGGCAGTCGGCAAAGAAGATTGTCTCATTCCGGAAGAAATTCCCCGGCGATTGCGTCAGGCGGAAAAGATACGGGGGTTCCTGGCGCTGTAATTTCCCTTGGGACTGTCTGCCTCGTCAGAACGGAAATGGTATCTCCATTTGTTCCGGGTCCGCCTGCAGAAACAGCTCATCAAGGCGCTCCGACATGCTTTCCGGGTCCGCACGCGGTACAGGCGGCCTTGTCGGAAACGCGGGGGCTGTGAACCGTTGGCCTGCCAAATAGGTATCAATCTGGTGGGTATTGATGCCGTGGATTGCGTCGCGCATATCCTCAAGTATTTCGCGCGTGAGTGCCTTTACTGTTTCATCCCGGACGCTGCCTTCCGCTATGTGGCCTGCAATGTCCCGGGCGAAGTCGTGAAAACGCGTCCGAATTTGACGGGTTGCAAGGTGTGTTTCCTGGGACAGTTCCAACACGTCTTCCCGCATGAGCGTGGCCAGGCATGCGTCTTCAGAGTCAAGGTAGGCCCGCACGGCCGGATCCTGTTGCAGCACGTCCGTGTATGATCGCAATAAACGGTCGTAGGCAATCTCCAGTGCCAGCCGCTGTACTTCCGGTTTTTCCGACGGGTGCGTGGCGGCATGCACCACCCACTTGATATAGGGCGCTTCATGGGTGTCTATGATTTCGGGCAATGATATCGACAGAAAACTGGGCGCGGCAAACCCGGGCGCAGAATTCTTGAGCAAATACATGCGCAACGTCGCGTCCTCATCACGCTTTGCCATTAGCAGCGCAATGGCTTCTATATCCTCATCTCTACGGATCAACATGGGCAGATATTCCAAAGCGATGGCGACATTCTGGGTAACCAACGCCTCAATCTCTTCTGCCGTCTTTCCAAGGGCCGCCTGCAGCCGGGCGACGTGGGCGCCTTCCTTCGCTGCGCGCAGCACATCCGTGGCGCGCAGGTGGCGCAAGTTTTCAAAGGGATAGGTTATTTCTTTGCGGGCGCCTGCGTCGGAAACAGTCCGTGGTCGTGGCGATGCGGATTCTATGCTGGCCGCAATATCGCTGACCATCTGCCAATATGGATAGCGAATCAGCTCCCGGGCAGATACGGTACTGCACAATAAGGCCATTATCACTACATATTTCAACATTGCCTACGTTCCTTTTTTACAGACGATGCCGGAGACATACATGTTTAAGGGCGTGCTGTTGCAACCTTACAACCTTATAACGCGCAGATACTCCTCAGGGTTCACAAGCCCTGCCTTGACTTTTGCACGGCAGTGAGAGGCCATGCTGGTATATTTCGCAGCCTTTGCAATGGATTCGGTGGATTCGCCCGCGGCGATGCGGTCACGGAGCGCCGGCGTAATCTCCAACACTTCAAAAATGCCGGTGCGGCCCGAGTTCCCGGTGAAGTGGCAGACTTGGCAGCCCATGCCGCGGTAAAGTTTCTTGACAGTCGCGGGCAATCCAATTGCCTTCAAAAATGCGGCACTCGGCTTAAACCCTTTCTTGCACGCGTCGCAGTTCTTGCGTACCAGTCGCTGGCCGATAACAGCGGTCAACGCAGAGGAGATAAGGAAGGGTTGTACGTTCATGTTGCGCAATGTGCTGATGGCTTCAGCCGCATCATTGGTATGAAGCGTACTGAATACCAAGTGCCCGGTCATGGCGGCGCGCACGGCTATCTGCGCTGTCTCGGGATCCCGTATTTCACCCACCAGCAACACATCAATATCCTGTCTCAACGCTGCCCGCAGCGTCTTGGCGAAGGTTACATTAATGTCCGTGTCAATCTGCACCTGGTTAATGCCGGACAGCTGATATTCGACGGGGTCCTCCAGGGTAACAATGCTCTCGGTTATGGCGTTCTTTTGGTTAAGTGCCGCGTATAACGTGGTGGTTTTGCCGCTGCCGGTGGGCCCTGTGACAAGGATCATGCCGTAGGGCTGGCTGATAATCTGTTTGACCTTCTTCTCGTCTCCCGCAGACAAGCCCAAGTCCTTGATTCCAGAGAGTATGGCGGACTGATCCAAAAGACGCAACACCACCCGCTCTCCAAGATAGGTCGGCAGTGTTGCCACACGCACATCAAAATCCCTGTCGCCCAAGGTCATACTGATGTGTCCGTCCTGCGGGTGACGGGTTTCGGTAATGTCCAAGTCTGAAATGATTTTGATGCGCGACACAATGGCATGGTGCAGGTTTTCCGGTATGCTCATGATGTCATGCAGGGCGCCGTCTACGCGATACCGCACCCGCGATTCCGGATCCTGCGGGTCGATATGGATGTCTGTTGCGCCGGCGTTTACGGCGCCCTCCAGTATCGTGGTCACAATCTTTACTACGGAGGCGCCGGATGCGGTGCGCGAAATATTTTCAAAACGCAGACGGTCCGGTTGTGCGCCGTTTTTCGCGGCAGCGCTGTCCGATGTTGCATCCAGTTGCAAAGATTTTTTCGCGGGCGGTTGTGCGGTGCTGCTTTCCGGGGCGGTATCTTCGGTTGCTTTTGGGGTGGCGTGTTGACTCTTGACGGCTTTTTCCATCT